>JAAXIL010000157.1 GCA_012270355.1 Psychrobacter sp. | reverse complement strand
TTAGTTAGTCACAATAGCGAGCCCGTCCAAACAAATAATCCGAAAAGCTATTTAGAAATTGTAAGGTGGTCGCTCGCATATTTGGTAATTGCAAACTGCTGCGTTCGGCACGTCGGCAAATTGTGCGAGCAATGTGAATTTGAGCGATGGTTTGACTGCCTGCGGGCAAGATGAAGTCTTTGAGTGGCTCCAAATGAGCGTTCATCGCATCAATCTCGCCTTCTAACCATGCAACACGCTGGGTATCAATCGCTTCAAACTCGGGCATGGCAAGTTCCCCGCCAATGTTAAATAGCAAATGCTGAATTTTGCTTAGAGTGTCGCCAATGTCGGCTAAAGTGGATTTGGTTTTGCTTTGATTATTGGTTTTATTGTTATTGTTTTCATCTGCATCAAGCAATGCCCGTATCAATCCCATATGAGCATTGAGTTCATCCATATCGCCCATCACCGCAAATACGGCGTCGCTTTTGCTGAGTCTTTCGCCACTTGCCAGTGCCGTCGTGCCATCGTCTCCCGTACGGGTATAAATTTTGCTCAGTCGATTGCCCATTATGATTGTCCATTGATAAATAAAAAGAGCTAAGTATCTTAGCAAACCCGCCAACCCAAATCATTGTAAACTCGGTCTAATACCACTTGAATGCACGGTTTAAGTTGTATCTTATCCCGATTAAATCTCCACTCGTGAATGTAGTCGGCTTATAAATGGCATTTTTGCCTCAGCTTCGGTAAGATGTTCGCCAAATTTTTAATCTAGGTGCCTAATGCCAGTGTCAAAGTCATTTAACCCTGCATACCTATTCGAACAGTTAGCTAATAACTCACTCACCATTTATGATTCTTTGTCTGCCGAAAAGCAAGTGTTTAAACCCTTGCAAGCGGGCAAAGTAGGCATGTATGTGTGTGGCATGACGGTATATGACTATTGTCACATCGGACATGCTCGGGTGATGGTGGCGTTTGATATGGTGGTGCGGTGGCTTGAGGCGATTGGCTATGACGTGACCTATGTGCGAAACATTACCGACATTGACGATAAAATCATCGCCCGAGCCAGTGAAAACGGCGAGTCCATCTCCGCTCTGACCGAACGCTTTATCTCCGCCATGCACGAGGACGCCGACAATTTAGGGTGCCTTCGTCCGTCGCTTGAACCTAAAGCCACCGAGCATATTGATGAAATGCTTAGGTTGATTGATACGTTGGCAGAAAAAGAATTTGCTTATGCTGGCAAACAAGGCGACGTATATTATGCCGTCGAAAAGTTTGATGATTACGGCAAATTATCCAAACGCAACCTTGAGGACATGCAAGCAGGCTCACGAGTTGAAGTCGAAACCGACAAGCGTAATCCGTTTGACTTTGTGCTGTGGAAGTCCGCCAAAGTAGGTGAGCCCGCGTGGAAATCAAAATGGGGCGAAGGTCGCCCAGGTTGGCACATCGAATGTTCTGCGATGTCGGGCAAGTGCTTGGGCGAAACCTTTGACATTCATGGTGGTGGGCATGATTTGCAGTTTCCGCATCACGAAAACGAAATTGCTCAGAGCGAAGCGGTGACGGGATGCACTTATGCCAACAGCTGGATGCACGTCGGTTTCATCAATGTCGATGGCGAAAAAATGTCTAAATCGCTGGGTAACTTTTTTACCATTCGCGACGTGATGGAACATTATCACCCTGAGACCATTCGCTTTTTTATTCTATCCAGCCATTACCGCAGTCAGGTTAATTTTTCTAATGACGCGCTAAACGACGCCCACGCAGGCTTAACTCGATTGTATCAGGCATTAAAAAAGGCGGAAGAATTCATTGGCGATGCTGACATGGATTTAGATGCCATCGCATTTGCCAGCACGGAAAACTATGTCACCGACTTTGCCGATGCCATGAACGATGACTTTAATACGCCCAAAGCCATTAGCGTATTGTTTGGTTTAGCAAAAGCGTTAAATAAAGCAGTCAATGAGCAAGACGCTGGGCAAGCAAAAGCGTTATCCGTGACGCTCCGCCAACTGGCATCACTACTTAATATCGCCCAACAAAATCCGACCGAATTTCTGCAAATGCCAGTCGGCAGTTTGAGCAATTTGGGGCAAACTTCGGGTGATGCCTCAAGTGAGACATCATCCTTATCAGCAGATGCCATCGAAGCTCTTATCAAAGAGCGAGCCGAAGCCAAAGCAGATAAGGACTATGCTCGTGCCGATGCCATTCGAGCCGAACTCAAATCGCAAGGCATTGAGCTCGAAGACGGTGCTAATGGCACGACATGGCGACGTGGATAAGGTCATGTTTTGCAAGCAGTCAAGCTCCCATACTCGCTATTTAGCAATCGCCAACGACATACCATGTTCGTTTAGCAAAGTTACGGTGCTGGCTTTGTTGTTATTATCGTTATTCCTATCAATACCAGTGTTTGCAGAAAACCAAAATCCAAACGAGACAAGCAACAATAGCAATTATGGGCAGATTGATGAACGCCCTGAAACTTTGACGGGCTATATTGAAGAACAGATTCAAAATGAAGATGAACAAACCGTTAACTTAGCGACCCGAAATTTACAAGCCCAGTCTGAATTAACTTCTGATTATAGCGAGACATTTTATAACCTAAATGCCCTAAATGAAGGCTTACCCCCGCTTAGTCCTTCGCCCAATTTACAAACGCCGTTATCTACCTTAGAGTTTTTTAACACTGCCATGATGCAAAAGCGGTTTGGTTTGGCGGGATATGCCTTGAATCTCAACGCCCTACCGCCTGAAGAGCAAGCTCAAAAAGCCCCTGAGCTTGCCAAAAAACTGGACTATTTGCTGACTGAAAAAGGGTTGTAAAATTTCGATGATTTGCCCGATCGACCTGATGGTTTGGTCGAGCTACCTGTTGGTAGTTCTAATCCCAATATGGGTGTGCCACGCCGTTCGATAAAACTGGGCTATATCAATTATCGTGAACGCCGTGTGCCCATTTTTTTGAATCGGGTGCAATATGACGAAGACCCGCCAGTATGGGTGTTTTCTAACCAAACCGTACAAAATATCGAAACCTTGTATGACATGCACAGACCACCCAAGTTTGAGCGTTATTTACCCGATTGGATGACAAAGAAATATTTTGGCATCAGCGTATGGGAAGCTTTGACGTTACTGTTGTTTATGCTCATCACGTTGGGGCTTGGCTATCTGATGAGTAGCTTCGTTGAAAAGGTAGTTGACAAACTCACCGACAAATATACCGAAGAGGATGAGGATTTATCGAAAAAAAGCATGGGGCTGTCAGATTTATTTGACAAATTGACCGTACCTATTACTGTTGTGATAAGTTTTTCTGCCATGTTTGCTTTGGTATCGGGGGCGTTTCCGACCATCGATACCATCGCCAGCTCAACCCGTCCAGTGATTTGGGTCGGACTTGTGTTTAGTGTGCTGTGGCTTGGTATTCGTGTGCTCAACTTCTTTGCCAACCGCTACAAAGATTTGCAAATCGATAATTTAAACGAAGAAGAGTTTAACCGAGAACGCAAAAGACGAACCTATTTATCTGTATTTCGTCGTTTGTTCATATTTGCCATGGTGCTCGGCGGCTGCTGGATCAGTTTGGCAGAATTTGCCGATCTCGAAGGGCTCGGCAAAACCTTACTGACTTCAGCTGGCATCGCAGGGGCGGTGATTGGTATTGCCGCACAGCCAACGCTTGGCAACATCATTGCAGGCTTTCAAGTGGCAGTGACTCAGCCCGTCCGAATTGGTGATACGGTCATGATGGACGGCATTTGGTCGGAAGTGGAGGACTTGCGATACACCTATGCGGTGTTTAAAACGTGGGATCAGCGTCGTCTGATTGTACCAATGAAAGATTTGGTGACCGAAAAAATCGAAAACTGGTCGCATACTAACGTCAGCCAGTCGTCTGCGGTCTATCTTTATATTGACTATGGGGCGGACATTGAAGACATTCGCAATAAATTTAAAAAGTATGTCAGCGAGCACGAACTGTATGATGGGGATGAAGAGCCACAAGTGCTGGTGTCAGAGGTGACTGAAGATACCATCAAAATACGGTGTAAGGTCAGCTCAGACAGTCCGCAAAATGCGTGGCAACTTGAGTGTGACATTCGAGAAAAAATGCTCGAATACATTCAAAAAGAGCATGGCGACTATCTGCCAACCGAGCGCATCACGCTTGCCCCACGGTCTTAACTTTCCCTTTTTTTAGACAAGTTTTGTGCGTTCACATTTGTTATAATTGGTTGTCATCAATTTTGCGTTTTTCACCATTCTTATTTTTATAAAATTGCCTTGAGGTTGCCATGCTACGCATTGTTCAAGATGCCCTTACCTTTGATGACGTTTTGCTTTTGCCTGCCTATTCAAACGTCCTACCCAAATCTGCCAATCTGCAAACCCGCTTAACCCGTGATATTACCCTCAATCTACCCGTGATTTCGGCGGCGATGGACACGGTCACTGAATCTACAATGGCGATTACGATGGCTCAACTCGGCGGGCTTGGTATCTTGCATAAAAACATGGACATCGACAAACAAGCCATGCAGGTTCGCCGTGTCAAAAAGTTTGAAGCCGGCACAGTGGTTGATCCCATTACCGTCACGCCTGATATGCCAGTCGGTGAGCTCCTAAATTTAACCAAAGTTAATAATATCTCTGGCGTTCCAGTTGTTGAGCAGGGCTCACAAAAAGTGGTGGGCATCGTCACGCATCGAGATTTGCGTTTTGAAACCAATTTAGAGCAACCAGTTAGCAACGTCATGACCCCACAAGACAAATTAGTGACGGTTAAAGAGTGCTGGTGGTGGATGATGATTTTATGCTCAAAGGGTTGATTACGGTCAATGACTTTAATAAGGCAGAGAACAATCCCAATGCCTGCAAAGACGCTCAAGGTCGTTTGCGGGTTGGGGCAGCGGTTGGGACTGGGGCAGATACTGAGGCTCGAGTTGAGGCACTGGTAGAGGCGGCGGTTGATGTGATTGTGGTCGATACCGCTCACGGACATTCGCAAGGTGTGATTGATAAAGTGACTTGGGTCAAAAACACCTATCCGAATATTCAAGTCATTGGCGGTAATATTGCTACTGGCGATGCGGCAAAGGCACTGCGTGATGCAGGGGCAGATGCAGTAAAAGTGGGCATCGGACCGGGTTCAATTTGTACAACTCGCATCATTGCCGGTATTGGCGTACCGCAAATTTCTGCCATTGATAATGTGGCTTCCGCCTTGCAAGATGACATTCCGCTCATTGCTGATGGCGGTATCCGCTTCTCAGGCGATATGGCAAAAGCCATTGCAGCAGGGGCGTCTAGCATTATGGTCGGCTCATTGCTTGCAGGCACTGAGGAAGCCCCAGGTGAAGTCGAATTATTCCAGGGTCGCTATTACAAAGCTTATCGTGGCATGGGTAGCCTTGGAGCAATGTCTGGGCAAAATGGTTCGTCAGATCGTTATTTCCAAGATGCAAAAGATGGCGTGGAAAAGTTGGTGCCTGAGGGCATCGAAGGACGTGTGCCGTACAAAGGTCCAGTCAATGGCATCGTGAATCAATTGGTCGGCGGATTGAAGTCGTCGATGGGCTATACAGGCTGTGGCACGATTGAGGAGATGCGTACCAAACCTGAGCTCATTAAAGTGACGTCGGCTGGCATGAAAGAATCGCACGTGCACGACGTGCAGATCACCAAAGAAGCCCCTAATTACCGAGTTCAATAGTTATCGAGTTCAATAAGGTTAAGTAATGAGTTATTTTGGTACAGATGGTATTCGGGGCAAGTTTGGACAATTTCCAATCACCCCTGACTTTATCATGAAACTCGGGTTTGTGACGGGGCAAGTGCTTTTAAGTCAGCAAACCGACAAGTCTCGTCAGCAAAAGCCGAGCGTAATTATTGGCAAAGACACACGGCTATCAGGCTATGTCATTGAAGCGGCTCTGCAAGCAGGTTTTAATGCAGCAGGCGTTGACGTGTATATGACCGGTCCCTTACCAACGCCTGCCATTGCCCATCTGACTCGCAGCTTTCATGCCGATGCGGGGGTGGTGATTTCCGCCTCGCACAATCCGTTTTATGACAATGGCATCAAGTTTTTTTCTGCAGACGGCATAAAACTAAGCGATGCGACACAAAACGCCATCAATCAAGCACTGGATAAGCTCGTTGCAGACACTAATTCGAGTTTAGTCAATGAAGATCCTGCTAATTTAGGACGCAATCACCGCATTGATGATGCCAAAGGTCGCTACATTGAATTTTGCAAAGGCACATTTCCCTATCAAAAAAACTTGAGACGTTTAAAAATCGTTGTGGATTGTGCCAATGGGGCGGGCTATAGCGTTGCCCCTCGGGTGCTTCGGGAGCTTGGGGCGGAGGTGATTGCCATTCATAACACGCCAAATGGCACAAATATCAATGACCAATGTGGTTCTACCCATCCTGAGG
>JAAXIL010000067.1:435-6502 GCA_012270355.1 Psychrobacter sp. | reverse complement strand
CTCGAATTATCCGTATACATGATGACATCAATCAACAAGGGCTGGGTGATGGCTCGCTCCCCCGCATGCATGCCAATCACTGCCTCTACTTTTAATCCTGAGATAACCACTTGGTCGCTGGTTTTTGCACGGGTTGTGTGTTGAGCGTCTAGCTTGCTTAGCGTTGCGTCATCACTTGTCATTAAATCACCTCAAGTTTAGGTTATCTTTGCTTTAATTGTGCTTGTTGTTTTGCCCATTGTTTGGCAGGGCGGTGTTGCCACAAATCGATGCTGAATAGTGCGAGACCTAACCAAATCAAACCGAAGAGCATCAACCGATTGTGGTCGAAAGGTTCATGATAATAAAATACCGCCAATAAAAATATCATGCTTGGCGTTAAATAGTTTAAAAAACTCAAAATGCTAAACGCCACATTTTTGGTCGCTTTGTTAAAGAGCAGTAGCGGGACTAAGGTGATGGGTCCTGCCAGCGTCAAAAACCAAATGGCATCACTCGTCCAAAACGATAGGTTCGAACTCGCTACATTAGCGTGAGAAAACCACCAGACCGCAAGTGGCATGAGCAAAGCGGTTTCAATCAGCATGGCATCGACAGCAGTCAGAGGCGTTTTGCGTTGAATGATGCCATAAACGCTAAAGGTACACGCCAGCAAGAGCGATATCCAAGGCAAGTGTCCGAGCATGACAATCTGAATGAGCACCGAAATTGTCGCCAAACCCACCGCTAACCATTGCAGTGGACGCAACTTTTCGCCCAAAAACAGCATCGACAGCAAGATACCAAATAGCGGATTGATGAAATAGCCGAGGCTCGCTTCAAGCACTTGATTATGACTTACCGCCCATACATAAACCAACCAATTGCCCGCAATAAGTAGCCCAGAAATTAAGGTTATGCCAAGCCATTTTGGTTTATCCTTAATCAGTCGCCACCACGTCCAACGTTTGCCAAGCAAACGAAATATCAGCATAACGCCCATCAAGCAGACAAACGTCCACACGATGCGATGCCCAATGATTTCTACCGAAGAGTAGGCTTGTAATTGCTTAAAATAGAGCGGGAAACACCCCCAAATCAAAAATGCCCCCAAAGCTTGCATGATGCCAACAGGTTTGGTTTGAATGGGCTTGGTCGCTGTGGGAAGTCGTGCCATAAAATTATAACTTAAACGCTTTACGCTAAAAAATAATCCCTCTGAAGCTACAGAGGGATTTTGATAAGCCATTGTTTGATTTACAGAACCTGAATGTTCATACCGATTTGATTGGCAAGTCCTGCGAAATTTGGGAAGCTGGTATTCACCGTTTCTACGCCCCGAATCACGATTTGCTTAGAGGCTCGAAGGCTCGCCATCGCAAAGCTCATGGCAATGCGATGGTCGTGATGGGTGTCAATCACGCCACCAGTAAAGATTGAGCTGGTATTTGCCTCTTCTTCTTTGCCCTTGCCTTCGATGATGATGCCATCGTCCAGCACGGTGCAGTCTATCCCTAAGGTTTGCAATCCCGTTGCCATCACCGCAATGCGGTCGGACTCTTTCACTCGTAGCTCTTTCGCCCCTGTCAATGTTGTACGTCCAGTGGCACAGCTGGCAGCGACAAACAACGCAGGAAACTCATCAATGGCAAGGGGCACCAGCTCTGGCGGAATGTTGCTGCCGTGCAGTTGAGCTGACTTAACAGTAATGTCCGCCACAGGCTCACCGCCAATGGACTTCTCATTACTCAGCGTTATGTCTGCCCCCATCAGTTTAAGGATATCAATCACGCCTGTGCGAGTTGGGTTGATGCCGACTTGTTTTAGGGTCAACTCACTGTCATGGGCAATGCTTGCCGCTACCATAAAAAAGGCTGCCGATGAGATGTCGGCGGGCACGGCGATGTCGCAAGCCGTTAGCTGTTCACCGCCGGTTAAACGGATGGTATTGCCTTCGGTTTTAACGTCTAGCCCAAACGCATTCAGCATCCGCTCCGTGTGGTCACGAGTAATTTCAGGTTGGGTAATGACGGTGTCGCCGTCCGCCCACAAGCCTGCCAGTAGCAAGCAGGATTTAACTTGAGCCGAAGCGACAGGCATCGCATAGGTGATGCCGTGTAATGCCTTACCTGTTTTATCTCTGCCAGTAATGCTAATGGGAGCAGTACCTTTTTCGCCCGTGGTTTGGATTACCGCTCCCATCTCTCTGAGCGGTTTAGCAACCCGTTCCATTGGACGTTTAGACAAACTGGCATCTCCTGTCATCACACTATCAAAGGCTTGAGCAGACAAAATACCAGCCAGCAGTCGCATACTTGTGCCAGAATTGCCCATATATAGCGGGTTCGGGCTGGGCTTTAGACCGTGCATGCCCACCCCATGAATAATGACTTCGCCGTCTTTTGGTCCTTCGATGGTCACGCCCATATCTTTAAAGGCTTGCAACGTTGCTAAAGCATCCTCGCCTTCTAAAAAGCCTGTTACTTTTGTCACGCCATTCGCTAAACTGCCAAACATGATGCTGCGATGCGATACCGACTTATCACCTGGTACACTGATGCTTCCTTGTAATCGAATCGGTGTTTCGGTGGGGTTAATGATGAAATTTAGCGATTGGTCTGACATATAAACTTCCGAATGAGGTTCTGATGAATGGCTATTTTTGGAATGGTTAGCTTGTGTTGAATGAAGCGGTTGACTGTATGGCGTAGCGGTTAGCATGTGCCCAAAATGCTGGCGAGCGGATTGCACCCGCCCAAGCATTCCAAGTAAGGCAGTCGAATCTTTGCGTAAGATCAGTTGGCGTAAGTGGTCAAGCTGGCTTTCGAAGTCGTCCAGTGCCGTCAAAATGGCAGCTTCGTTGGCATAAAATATATCATGCCACATGGTTGGATCAGAGGCAGCAATGCGGGTAAAATCGCGAAAGCCGCCTGCCGCATAGCGAAAAATATCCATGTTATCGTTATGGCTTGCCAGTTGCTCAACCAACGTAAATGCGAGCAAATGTGGCAAATGGCTGGTATGAGCAAGCACTCTATCATGATGATCGGCATCCATCGTCATCACTTCCGCCCCAACGCCACGCCAAAGGGCAGACACTTGTTGCACCGCTTTAGCACTTGATTCGGGTAACGGGCAAACAATCACTTTGTGCTGATGAAACAAATCGCCTCGGCGAGCATTGAAACCCGATTTTTCCGCCCCTGCAATGGGGTGAGCAGGCACAAAATGTGGCAAATTACTGGCATAAACGGTTGGAAACTTTGCGAATGCTTCCCGATAAGCGGTAACGATGGTTTGTTTGGTACTGCCTACGTCGGTAATCAAACAATTTGATAAAATCTCACCTTTTGATATCGCATCAGCCAACTGTTCAAACACCATTGGGACGGCTTTGACAGGCACGGCAACGACAATCAAATCACAATTTGCTAATTTATCCGCATCGGATTGAATGCTCAGTCCGCCATCAGTCAGCAAACCGCAGGAAATCCCTGCCTCAATGCTGGCCTGGTTGGTGTCTATTGCGACTATCGACGTTGCAAGCCTTCTATCAAATATCGCTTGAGCCAGACTTGCCCCAATCAGCCCCAACCCAATGATGCCAACTTGGTGAAAAAGTGGGTCATCTAAACCCTCGTATGTCGCCACACCTTCAGACATGAGTTAGACCGTTTCCAGCACGTCGGTGAGCGTGTCAATCAAACGAGTATTGTCCTCGGGCGTGCCGACGGTGACTCGCACCCAATTTGGAAGTCCATAGCCCACCAGTGGACGTACAATTACACCTTGTTCAAGCAATGCTTGATACACTGCTTGCCCATCGCCGACTTCAATCATCACAAAGTTTGCCGACGATGGCACAAACGCCAATCCTAGTACGTCGCATTGCTTGCAAAGCCAGCGACGTTGTTGTTCGTTCATGGTGCGACAGGTGTCGATAAATGCGTCGTCTTGTAAGCTTGCAATGGCGGCAACTTGAGCCAGCGTATTCACATTAAACGGTTGACGCAAACGATTCATCATCTCGCTTACCGCAGGTGAACTGATGGCATAGCCCACTCGCAGACCAGCCAATCCATAGGCTTTAGAAAAAGTCCGTACCAAAATCACGTTATCAAATTCATCTAGCAATGCCCGATTATTGCTCTCGGGTGAGTACTCAATATAAGCTTCGTCTAGCACCACCAACACTTGCCGATGCTCACTTTTATTGAGGGCATCGACTTGCGATGCAAACGCTCGCACGTCATCATGAGTGAGTAGTGTGCCCGTCGGATTATTTGGATTGGCAATAAACACCACTTTGGCATTGGCGTTATTTTTCACCCCATCCAGCATCGCTTCTAAATCATGTCCATAGCGTTTAGCAGGTACTTCAACGCCCGTCGCCCCTTGCATTTTGGTGACCATTTGATACACCACAAACGCATATTGACTATAAATCACCGCATCGTCCGAACTCACAAAGGTGCGAGCAATCAGGTCTAAAATGTCGTTTGAGCCATTGCCAAGCGTGATTTGTTCTAGGTCAGTCTGAGTTTTATCGCTAATGGTCTGCTTCAAATAATAACCATTGCCATCAGGATAACGAGCCAGCCCGCCGAGCTCTTGCGTAATCGCCAATGTCACCTTAGGCGAACAACCGAGCGGGTTTTCGTTGCTGGCAAGTTTTACGACATCGGTTAAACCCAGTTCTCGGGTCAACTCATCAATAGGCTTGCCTATCTGATAGGCTTGAATGTCCAAAATGCTAGGGTACGCAGGTTGGATAGCGTTTGGGTTCGCTTGAATGTGGGTAGAGCTTTGCATGACGTTTCTCTAACGTAAAATAGGGAATTACTTTATAGGTTTAATAGGCTGCCACCAGAATAACTTATCTATGATGAATGATGCAGGCTGGGGCTTTAGCCCAGCCAGTTTACAGATTTAGTTATAAGTTTAAAGGACTGGAAGCCCTCGCTTAGACATAACTCTAATAAAATGCAGCAAGTTAAATCAATCAAATCACGGCTTTAGGATACGACCCAAGCACCCGCAAATCCTTGACCATCGGGCGAATGTCTTCAATGGCGGCTTTCACGTTGTCATCATTGATATGCCCATTCATGTCGATGAAAAACACATACGCCCATTTGTTCGGACGCTCTGGGCGGGTCTCGATGCTGGTCATCGATACGCCGTGTTTCGAGAGCGGTTTTAGAATGTCACTGAGTGCCCCAGCTTTGTCGTGAGCAGATACCACGATAGACGTTTTATCATTCCCCGACGGCTCAATCGCTTCTTTCCCGATGATTAAAAAACGAGTGGTGTTGTTAGGGTTGTCCTCAATGTTGGCATGCAGTTTGTGCAAGCCATATTCTGCCATTGCAACCTCGCCTGCAATCGCTGCTGAATGCCATTCATTTTTAAGTCTGCGAGCTGCCTCACCATTACTCGATACTTGCACTCGCTCGACATTGGGAAAATTCACGTCAAGCCAATGCCGACATTGGGCAAGCGATTGTTGATGTGAATAAATTCGACTTAGATTATCGACCTTGGTGTGTTCTGCCACCAAAAAATGCTGATGAATGGGCAATTCCACCTCACCGATAATTTTGAGCGTCGATCCCAAAAACCCATCTAACGTATGATTCACCACGCCTTCTGAGGAGTTCTCAACAGGCACTACGCCATACATGGCAGACCCTGACTCAACTTCCCGAAACACATCGCCAATGGTTGTCAGTGGTACGGTCGTCGAGGCTTTACCAAAGTGTTTTAAGGCAGCGGCATGCGTAAATGTGCCGACAGGACCCAAATAAGCGATGGTTTGCGGGGCTTCTAAATCGAGACACACCGACATAATTTCCCGAAACAGGCGAGCCATTTTTTCATCGCTAATTGGGCTGTTTGCCGCGGAATTTTTTGTCAGGATGTTCTTTAACCATTCTTACAGCTCTTGCTGAGTCATACTTTGGATTTTTTAAAAGTTTTTCTATTGAACTATCTATAAAATTTGAAGTTCTAAAGGGACTCGTAGGACGCAGCAATACTATGAAATCTGGTAAATCGTCTTTTATTTTTTTTAAAATGTGTAGAACCC
>JAAXIL010000067.1:0-425 GCA_012270355.1 Psychrobacter sp. | reverse complement strand
CCATTTTTTCATCGCTAATTGGGCTGTGTGCCTCGGAATTTTTTGTCATGATGTTCTTTAAGACTTGAGCTTCACGCTCAGGGCGATAAAAAATAGGGTCTTGAGTGTCCGTGCCCTCAAACGCTTTTTTATAGTCGGCAACTGCCTTTGCAAGCGTTGCCCGTTTATTGATGAGGCTTAGAATGTCGCCATCGACGGCATCGATTTTTTGCCGTAGGTTGGTAAGGTCATTTGCATCGGCTGGGTTTGACGTATTTTTTGCAGTATTAGAAGTGTTGCTCATAATTGGAATAGATGTTTAGAATGGGTTTTTAAAAAAAATAATCAGCTATGCTTGTTTCGTACAATTACTATAGCAAAATTATATTCCTGACAACAATCGCTTTTATGCGTTTTTGAATAAATGAGGGTAAATTTTAGGTTGT
>JAAXIL010000106.1:1824-6657 GCA_012270355.1 Psychrobacter sp. | reverse complement strand
GTTCAAAACCGTATTCGGCGGCGGGCAAGCATCTTTAACCCTCATTCAAGATGATACCTTAAGCAAACAAGACGCATGGCGGGCGGGGCTTGAGCTGATGGCACAGCCCAAAGGCAAAAAAAATGCCCGCCTTGCCGTGCTATCAGGGGGTGAAAAAACGCTCACTGCTTTGAGCTTAATTTTTGCCATTTTTAAACAACACCCTGCCCCGTTTTGTGTGCTGGACGAAGTCGATGCCCCATTGGATGATGCCAATGTTGCTCGCTTTACCAGTTTAATTCAAGATTTAGCAAGTGGTGTGCAGTTTATTTTTATCAGCCACAACAAATTGGCGATGCAAATTGCCGATGATTTAAAAGGCATCACCATGCCAACGGCGGGCATTTCCAGTTTGGTGACAGTTGACCTTAACGAGGCGATGCAGTATGTGGATGATGCGGTTTAACCGTGCTAGACTATGGCTATTTTAATTCTGCCATTTTTATCTGTCGGACACTGCCCTCATGACTACTGTGAACTACATTTTGATTGCCATATTTATTCTAGGTATGTTGGCGGGGCTTTGGTACATTTATAAAGGCATCACCTCTCGCCTTAATCATTCGGACACCAATAGCACTGCCGAGTCGACTGACAAAAATGGCATTCCCATCATTCCGCGTCATGAGCGAAATGTGATGGATGAACCAGATATAGATGATACGCTTGCAGGCGAAACCACGATTTCACCCGACCGTAGCCACTTACAAGCGGTGATCGAGGATGAGCCAATTGCAGTGGAGACTACCAATTCGAATGCACCCAATCCAAATGCACCCAGTTTAAGTGACAATGCCTTTGCAACAGGCACAGAATATCAGTTTGATGAGGAAGAACACGACGCATTTGTCGAGCATCATATTGATGTGAATGCTGAGGATGAGCCTGACATTTTCTCAAGCCTTGCTTCTGCTACTGAAAATCTCATGCCAGCGGTAGATGTGGCAGATGAACCCGAGTTTGCCAATCAAAGCCCAGTCATTGATGGCTATATTTCTGCCATGGATGATCAAAACCAAAATAGCCCGATTGAAAACGCCGAGGATACGATTGAAATCATTCTGGCTCCAAAAGATGGCTTTCATCAGTTCTCGGGTTCGAGTTTGCTTCAGTTGGTAGAACAGTTTGGCATGCGGTATGGCGTGATGAATTTATTCCATCGCTACGAAGATAAAGATGGTACGGGGATGCTATGGTTTAGCATGATTGGTATGGGTGTGGACGGAATGAGCCCGTTTGATTTAAACACCATGCCCCATACAGACTATCAAGGTGTGGCACTGTTTTTATCGCTACCGCATCCTAAGGCCCTGCAAGGGTTTGATAGCATGATGAGTATTGCAGGGCTAATGGCAAAACAGCTTGATGCTCGCATCACACTAGGCGACGGTGAACCGCTGACTCGTGAGAACAAGCATCACCTTCGTAATCACGTTCAAGACTACATGCAAGCCTATCAAGAACGAGGTTAAATCATTTTATTGACGACGCTTAGTGGTAAATGCTTCATTGCTGACCCCATCAATGTCCAAGGCATGGCTGGCACACAGGCTTCCGCCACGCCCGACTCCACAGCTAGCACTAACGCATCCGACCCCGCATCGGCATCCACCTCAAACGGCAACTTTTTTGCCCCTTCGTTGATTTCGGTGCGGATATAGCCTGGATATAATGTTGTCACCTCAATCGGCAAATTGTCCATCAGCAGTTCAGCTCGTATGCCTTCCGCCAAATGGGCAAGTCCCGCTTTAGCAGCCGCATAGACCGTAAGGTGTTTGGGCATACCCCGCATGGCAGACATGCTCGACACCGCCACCAAGTGCCCGTGATTTTGCTCACGGAAGATTTCCATCGCCGCTTCACATTGTGCCAGTGCGGCAATAAAGTCAATTTCTGCCGTACGACGGTTGATGGCAAAACGCCCTGTGCCAACACGTCTGCCCTCGCCCACCCCCGCATTGACGATGATTTTATCAATCGTATCAAACTCGGCATTAAACGCTGCGAATACTTCAAACACCTCGTCATAATCACTGACATCCAGCGTTTTAACGCTCACCTGCACATCAGGACAGTCCGCTAAAATTTCAGATTTTAACGTCTCCAAACGCTCCAGCCGTCTGGCACACAAAGCGAGGTTGTAGCCTAATTTTGCAAACCGCACCGCCATGCCAGCCCCAATACCTGAGCTGGCTCCCGTGATGAGCACCGTTTTGCCCTGCCCAACTTGTTGTTTGATAAGCGGTTTTAGGCTCGCTTGAGGTTTGATTTGGGTTTTGTGGTGTGTTAATTGGGTTTGTAGCGTGTTTTTTAGATCGTTCAACATAACATGTCCTTAGGATTAGAAAAAAAGATGACAAGATAAATAGCGTTAAAAAATAAAGCAGTGCATTGGTTTTTTTGTGAGTTTAGACGTTCTAATACCACGTCAATAAAGGCTTTTCGCCTTGCACATACAAATGTGAATGTTCATTCATCGCAAGCAATCGTAACATTGACATCATGTTTTGCTCTGGCATAGCTTGCTGTGACATGGAAGATGCGATTTCTGTGCTTTGGAAGCCTTTTTTTACCATCACGGTAGTCACGCCTGTATTTACCAAACGACGATTGATGCGATAGGCTTGCTTTGAGTTTACCCTCTCGCTAAGTAGCTGAGAAGCGATACACGCAATCACGCCGCCTGAGGTAAATACCATCACGTTTTTGGCGTTTTTCTGCTGGGCGTACGACAAAATTTTTTGCACCGCTTGCCATACACGGGTATTAAATTGTGTCCAACTCTCAAAGTAATCGCCATCGTTTTCGCCTGCATGCCAGCGTGTCATGGCGACATCAAACAATTCAGCAAGCTTGATTTTGGGTTTTTCGTGCTGAGAAATGACCTTCATAATCTCCCCACGATTGGCAAATGCGGGGTTTGCGTTGATAAGCACATCTTGATGATTAAACTCATCAAATCCTTCGATAACAGTCGGCTCTGAAGATAAACTTTGCTCACCAGTTGACATAAATTCGGTTAAAAAATGCTTTGCGGATTCTTGCTGTCGCACCATTGTTCCTGTCACAATCACATCAAGGTGTCTTCCTTGACTCGCAAACGCCTTGCCTAACAATTTGGCTTGTCGTTCGCCCAGTGACGACAATTTGTCGTAATTGTCCTGCCCAAAAGAGGCTTGTCCGTGTCGAGCAAAAAGTAGATTCATACTTTAGCCACTCGCTTAATCGCCCCACTTACAGACTTTGGCAATTTGCCACTGTCTGCCAATTTTTCGGCTTCATATTTTGCAATCAGTTTGAGGCAACGGGCGTGTAAAGCATGAACGATGACCCAAAAATTCTTAAACGCTGGGTTGTCGGTCTGTTTGTGGTAATAGCGGTAATAAATTTGCTGGGCAATACCCGCCAAACGGAACATGCCGAACACTTCATAAAATGTCCAGTTGTCCACATCCATGTCCATCTTATCGAGGTAATATGCCACCACTTCATCACGGGTCATCATGCCTTTGAGGTGCGTCGGTTGCCTGCGAGATTGTCGCATGATGATGTTGTCATCTGCCTGCACCCAATAAGCTAAGGCACTGCCCAAGTCCATCAGCGGATCACCAAGCGTTGCCATCTCCCAGTCCAGCACACCGATGACGGTAGGTGGGTCGCTCGGGTCAAGCAACACGTTGTCAACCCGACAATCGTTATGAATGACGCAAGTTTTGCTGTCGCTCGGGATATGCTTTTGTAGCCAACGTTTGACGATAAAGTAGCTCGGCACATTCGGGGTTTTAGCTTTGCTATAGCGTTTGCTCCAGCCATCAACTTGACGCTGGCAATAGCCGTCGCCTTTGCCGATATCGGTTAAGGTATCCGATTGAGCGGGGTCAATTTGATGCAACTCAATCAAGGCATCAATCACGTTGGTACACAGCGTGCGAACCTCGTCCCGATTTAAGTCTAACCCTTTGGGCAAGTTGGCACGGGGAATGATGCCGACAAGTCGCTCCATGACATAAAAATCACAGCCAATCACGCTTTCATCGGTACATAGGGCAATCATTTTAGGCACATACGAATAATACGGGGCAAGGGCATCTTGCACGGTGTATTCTCGCACCATGTCATGAGCGGATTTGGCTTTGGTGCCTGCGGGCGGACGACGCAAAATCAGGTCGGCATTTTCATATTCAAGCCGATACGTCCAATTGGACGCCCCGCCCGAATATTGCGTCACCGTCGGTTCGCCTTCAAGCTCGATGCCTTGCTTTTTTAGCCATTCGGTGACAGCGTTGGCATCCAAAGCTTCTGACGCTCGCACTTCGCCCGCTTGGTCAATGTGGGATTGAGTTTTTGGGTTTTTGGTCTCGGGCATGGAAAGTCCTTTTTTAAAATTTCAATAATATTGATAAATTCACAATGTGTGTTAATCGCTCCGTATCGACCTAACCTTTTAAGAAAATACTAATAGCATTTATTTCATCAAATAAGGAGCAAAAGATAAATGCACAGATAGCTGCCTGTATAAATGTTTTAGAAGATAAAAAAACAGCTTTATTTAAAGAGGGTGACTTTATCCATAACCCCATTATCCCTACTTCTTATACCCATGTTTTTTGAGTTCTAACTTAGCAATCATGCCTTTATGCACTTCGTCAGGTCCGTCGGCGAGGCGTAAGGCACGGGCTTGGGCGAAAAAGGCGGGCAATGGCGTGTCTTGGCAAACGCCCCTGCCGCGATGAATTTGAGTCGCCATGGCCACACCTTCCTGCCACACCCTCGGACCTACGCCTGTCATGGCGG
>JAAXIL010000106.1:0-1814 GCA_012270355.1 Psychrobacter sp. | reverse complement strand
CGATCGCCCCCGAGGTTAATGATTGCCTTGCCAAAATCGGGGCGGCTCATGCCCCGCACGATGGCGAGATCGAGCGATTTTTCTGCCTCTCCGATACACCGCATGCAGTGGTGAATCCGCCCTGGTCCTAAGCGTCCTTGAGCAATAGAAAAGCCCATGCCTGCACCGCCAATAAAGTTGGCAACGGGCACACGCACGTTGTCGAAAATGACTTCGCCGTGACCATGCGGGGCATCCACATCGCCAAAGACTTTTAGCATTCGCTCAATTTTGATACCTTTGGTGTCGGCTGGCACAAGCACCATCGAGTGTTGCTGGTGGCGTGTTTTGTCGTCGTCGGGCGTGTGTGCCATGAAAATTATCACGTCAAGGTTGGGGTCGCCTAAACCTGATGACCACCATTTGCGTCCGTTTAAAACAATGTCGTCGCCCTCGACGACAGCAGTGGCTTGCATGTTAGTGGCATCACTTGAGGCAACATCGGGTTCGGTCATGCAAAACACCGAGCGGGTTTTGCCGTCGAGCAAGGGTTTGAGCCATTTTTCCTTTTGTTCGTCACTGCCATATCGCCACAGCACTTCCATGTTGCCACTGTCGGGGGCGTTGCAATTAAAGACATGCGGGGCAAGTAGGCTACGTCCTGTCAGTTCGGCAATGGGGGCATAATCGGTGATGGATAGCCCTGCTCCTAGCTCGTCATCGGGTAAAAATAAGTTCCATAAACCTTCTTCCCTCGCTTTTTCTCTAAGTTCGTAATAAGCGTCGGGCCATTGCCATGTTGTCCAATCGGCTCCGTTCTCTCCGTGATTTAGGGCATGATTTTGTTGCCAGAATTCGGCTTCGATGGGAGTAATGTGGGTGTCGATAAAGGCTTTGACTCGGCTATAAAAGTCTTTGCCTCGCTCAGATATGGGGAAAAGTTCGGTAGAAAAGGTGGTCATTGGTCATCCTTGGTGCGACAGTGACATTGGTAAATAGTGAACCGCCATATTAACAGAACACTTGTACTCCTTACCATCAAATTTGCCATAAAAACATGAACAAAAGTTCATAGAAGATACTTGACTGGATGTTTTTATCTTTTGAGTGGTTCTAATGCAATATATAAATATGGCATATCTCTTGCTTCACATCTTATCAGTAATTCTTATCCGTTTATCATCAAATTTTTTATCGCCTCTTTTATATTATTTCATCCAAGAGACCTATTATGGCTTTGTTTAAAAAAATTAACTGTCGATTCAAGTCGTTTTCCTTGTTACTGCTAAGTCCATTGCTAATTAATCAAGCCTTAGCCGATACAGTCGATTCGACCATCACGCTCGAAACCCTACTCAGTTACCAGAATACAGCTTGGATTGTGTGGGCGGGGGTCATGGTGCTATTTATGCAGGCGGGTTTTGCGTTACTTGAGAGTGGCTCGGTACGCAGCAAAAATGTGGTTAATGTGATGATGAAAAATTACATTGATATGTGTATCGGCGGACTGGCATTTTTTGCGGTGGGCTATGGCTTGATGATGGGTAATAATACCTCGGGATTTTTTGGCATGAGCCATTTCTTCCCAACCGATTTAACGAGCTTTGATTGGGCATTGCTGTTCTTTCAGATGATGTTTGCGGCAACCGCCGTTACCATTGCCAGTGGGGCGATGGCAGAGCGAGTGTCTTTTATGGGATACGTGGTTTCCGCTGGCATCATTTGTCTGCTGATCTATCCCGTGTTTGCCAGTTGGGTTTGGGGCGGGCATCACGGCGGGGCGGGATGGCTTGCCGAGCTTGGTTGTGTTGATTTTGCAGGCTCCACGGTGGTGC
>JAAXIL010000228.1:5186-6674 GCA_012270355.1 Psychrobacter sp. | reverse complement strand
AGTATCATAAGTGGCTTGATCAATTGAACCCATTGTCATCATATTAGCAAGCACGGTATTGCGACGATTTAGTGCTGCTTCGGGATTTGCCCGAGGGTTATAAGCGGTTGGACCTTTGGCTAAACCCACCAGCATCGCTTGTTGCTCAACCCGCAATTCGTCAAGCGGTTGATTAAAAAAGAATTGTGCAGCTAAACCAAAGCCATTGATAGAACGATTGCCATTTTGCCCGAGGTTGATTTCATTCAAATAGGCTTGCAAAATCTCTTTTTTGTCATAGTGCAATTCAAGTAGCAACGCCATGACCGCCTCGTTCGCTTTGCGTTTTAAGGTGGGATCTGAGTTGCGTTAAAAGTTTTTGATGAGTTGCTGGTTTATGGTGGAGCCACCGTGCATGGATTTACGCGACAGATTGTTCACCACCGCCCGCCCAATACCCCGAAGCGACACGCCTTTATGTTGATAAAAACTGCGGTCTTCGGTGGCAATGAGGGCATCTATCAAGGGCTGTGGCACGTCCTCAATCGACACCACGACACGGTCTTCATTGTTGTCCGGATAAATTCCGCCAATGGTCACTGGTTCTAAGCGAACAATACCTTCGTCGTTTGGCAATGTACTTTGAATGCGTTTGACTTCATCGCCTGAGACTTGCAATTTAATGACTTGCTCGGCATCCACATCATTGGCACTGTATTCGAAGCCTCGGGTATGAATGATGAAATCGCCCCCATCTTGGCTATAGGTGCCCGTGCGTGGCGTGCCCGCCTGCTTTTTGTAGTTGAGCATGGTCAGCCATTCGGCAAGGTCTTCTCGTTCCACCACTGCCCCTTGATACAACTCAAGTGGCTTGGAGTACACTTTGGCAGGAATGTTCCAGCGTTTGCCCTCAAATTTGGCGGTAATCACTCGATCTTGTTTAATTAGATAAAATGCCAGCACCACCATGCCCACAATCAGTAAAATCAGAAACATAAACGCAAACACGCCACCTCGTTGTTGGTGCGGATTGGTTAGTTGATAAGTTGAATGAGTTGTGGACACAGGGGAGGGCTTAGACATGGCATAAACTGGTGCAAAATGATGACCCATAATGATGACCTAAAAACAGGCGTTTTTCAATCATATTGCTAAGACCGGAGGGGCTTAAATGATGAAAAATTAATGAAATCAATCATAGATGAAAATTGATAGAGTTTGTTGAATGGGCGTTTTTATAGCATAAATGTTCTTACCCTTTAATTATCAAATCAGCTTAGTTGATTTATAATGATGGTATTATAATCATCGTCATTTTTAAGTGGAATCTTTAGCAATAAAATGACGAATAAAGATAATCAATTGAGAAAACCATGCCAAATCAAACCTATGTCCGCTATGACCAAAAGATGGATGCCCTGAGAAAAAAAGAGAAAAAGTTGCTGGATAAAACGCAACCTTATATCCAAAAATTGGTGGCTCATTCCAAAACTTTTAATGGTAAAAAAA
>JAAXIL010000228.1:0-5176 GCA_012270355.1 Psychrobacter sp. | reverse complement strand
AACTCTACATCGCACAAACACCACTAATTTCCATGCCAAAACTCACGTCGGGATTCATGGCAAGCTATTTTTAAATCCGCCCGCAGGGTTGATCAGTGAGCTTTTGCCATTTGGGTCAGACAGTTATGAAGTCATTGCACGGCTCTCGAACAGTGAACCAAAAATTATGTCTGATAAAAAAGCGTCGTCACTATATGGCTTTGCCTTGGGAATTCTAGACGATACAGGCAAGCAAATCGTCAGTATGCCCATGATAAATCTACCCGTGTTCCCCACTCAGTCGGTGACGGCGGTGCTGAAATTGGTGCAAGCCATCGATGGCTTTTATATGCTAGATAAGCCAAAGCATCACCTTGTCAGCCCTGCCATCAAAGCGGTGCGTGGTCTTGGTGGCGTGCTATTGGATAATGGCATCGTTAAAACAGTGAACTTTGCCAAAATATCCGGAGCCAAACGCCCAAACCCCGACGTGCTGACCAACGCTAAGTTTTACTCAAATGGGTGCTATCGATTTGGCGATGCGGTGGCGAAATTTAGGCTTGTGCCGATGCAAACCCTGCCCAAACGTCTGCCAAAGCAATCGCATCAGCAGGCGATTAGCCAGTGGCTTAAGCGTGAGCCATTGGTATTTGCCTGGCAGGTACAAATTTGCAAAGATGAAACCAAACAACCCATCAATGATTTGGTGGTGCGGTGGTCAGAGGGCGATTATCATACCTTTGGCTGGATTACCTTTGCCCCACAAACGCCCATTACTCAACCTGACCCTGATCTTGAGCGTCGCAGTTTTAATCCGTTTGACAACATCGAAGCCATGCTTCCTGGATGACGCATTCAACGCTTAAGGGATAAGACGTATCGCACCTCGCTTGCTGAACGCACTCGCTAAATGCCTTTATCTACATTCTAATAATCATAAATACATCAACCAACAAAAAAACGCCCAACCGATTAGCTGGGCGTTTTTCTATTTTTACTATACAGATTATCTGAATGATTAGTCTTGCAGATAGCTAAGAAGACGCATAAATTCAAAGTACATCCAAACCAGGGTGGCAAGTACGCCAACGCTATAAATCCACTCAAAATCGTCCGATACGCCCATCGCTACGCCACGCTCAATGTTATCAAAATCAAGCAATAGGCTAAATGAAGCAATTAGCACGACAAACAGGCTAAAACCAACCGCAATCATGCCACCATCAAACAAAAACGGTAGGCTCGAGCCAAACATCACAAAGCCCCATTGCACAAGGTATAAAAGCATAATGGCAAACACCGCTGACATCATGATTGAGCGGAACTTTTCAGTGACTTTAATCAAACCTGACCGATAAAGACCAAGCATCACTGCTGCCGTCACAAACGTCGCTGCCAAAGCGGTGGCAGGTATGGTGGGTTCGAACGACATGAACATATAGGACACGCCGCCCAAGAACAAACCTTCTAAAATGGCATAGGGGGCAGCAAGTGATCTGGCTTTCATTGGCTTAAATGCCATGAATAACCCTAAGCCGAATGCCCCAAACATACTACCAAAAGCAATCATGATTGCAAGGCTGGTGTTGATGCCACCGCTTAAAATAAAAAAGAAAAAACCTAATGCACTGACCGCACTCACACCAAGCAAAAAGGCAGTTTTGCGAACCGTACCTTGCACCGACATTGGTTTACCGCCAACCGCAAGTTCTGTCCGACTGACAATCGGGTTTGCCATCGTCATGCTCCTTAATAAGCAATATAAAAACAACTAAAACTATCAAGATGCTCTGTCACGAGCGTTCATAGTGGTAATATGCCTACGCTTGGGTCAAATTTCAAGCAAAATCGCCATGACTGGTGACATTTTTCGAGTGGTTGACTTACAATACGCATAAATTCTTGAGCGTCCTACCTTATGGAAAACTCTGCCCAATCAAGCAATCTGCCTGATTTGCCCAATTCAACTTTGTTTGCTCCCATCAAAAATCCAGCGTTTAGTCGCATTGGCATCATGGGGCGGGCGGGCAAACGCAGCGTGATTCGTACCATTTATGAGGTCGGTCAAGAGCTGAACCAGTTGGGACTGTCGCTGTATATGGACTCAGATACGGCACGTTTGCCTGAGCTGGAACTCGACAAACTCAGTCAGTTACAGATTGTCAAACGTAGTTTGCTCGGGGAAGTATGCGATTTGGTGATTGTGGTGGGTGGGGATGGCTCAATTTTGCACGCCGCTCGCTCGCTCGCTCGTTATAAAGTACCCGTGCTTGGAGTGAATCGAGGGCGACTTGGGTTTTTGACCGACGTGAACCCTGATGAGGTGGGCTCCAAACTTAAACAAGTGTTGCTTGGGGACTATCAGCTCGATCAGCGGTTCTTGCTCACAATGGAAATCGTTGAAGGTGGTCATATTTTGCATCAAGACATGGCACTTAACGACTTGGTACTACACGCAGGAAAATCGGTGCATATGATTGATTTTCAACTGTCCATCGACGGACTAGACGTGTATCGCCAGCATAGCGATGGCTTGATTGTCGCTACACCAACGGGGTCCACGGCGTATGCGTTGTCGGGAGGGGGTCCAATCATGCACCCGAGCCTTGATGCAATTTGTCTGGTGCCGATGCATCCACATACCTTGACCAGTCGCCCGATTGTCATCAGCGGACAAAGCGAAATTAGCATCATCATCCACAAGGACAACCGCACCCAACCTATGGTGAGTGCCGATGGCAAAACCAGTGTGCCCATTGAACAGCATCAAACCCTCAACATCCGCAAGCATCCCGACAAACTCACGCTACTGCATCCGCCAGGTTTTGATTTTTATCAAGCCTGCCGTACCAAACTCAACTGGAACTTACACGCTGAAGAGTTTGCGATGGACGAGGATTGATTTCAAAGTTTTTTAGGCCGATAGCTATCAAATGGATTGATGACATTGAGGTTATCAATCCAGTCGAAATCAGATGAGTTGCGTGTTACTAAAGGTGTTTCGTTTATGAGTGCAGTGCATGCGATAATTGCGTCGCCTAATGACATTTTTTTGATTTGACGCAACTTAGTAGCATGATTTATTACCTTCATGTTGACTGCATATAAAGGAATGGTAGTGAAATATTCGGTAAAATACGTTTTATCAGTATTAGACAGTTTATGATAGCCAAGTACCTCGACTTTGCTAATGGCACAAGCCGTTAAAAAATAGTTGCTTAAATCATGCGTTAAAAAATCATAATCGGTTAAGGTGCTATAAATAATGATATTGCTGTCTAATAAAACCTTTTGCTTCATATGAGCACACGTCCTAATCACGATTGGGTAAAGGGTTGTCTTGGCGTTGCTCTTTTTGCCATGCTAAGACATCTACGTCGGAGAACGCTGTATCCTGGTTAGCAATTTTTTGCATGATGGAAAATAGCTTTCGTTGGTTATCGTCGTCAAAATCTGATTTATCAGCATGACTAACAACGTTCTTAGTGTTTTTTTACGTGCTTAAATAATCTTTACCCAAATACTCTAAATAGTGAAGGGTTTCAATTTGAATAGATTCGGGTAACTGTTTTGCGGTCTCATAAAGACGTTCGGCAACATTCATAAAACTTCTCGTAAAAAGTGGTCGTTTAGAAGGTATAGCACATTTTGTTCTGAGCATTCAATATATAAATCAGGCTTAAACGCTCGCCAATTTGATACACATATCCACCAAACGATTGGCGTAGCCCCATTCATTATCGTACCAGGCGAACACTTTAGTTTGCTTACTGTCTGCCATCTCGCCTGTCTGCATGATTTGACTGCCGTCAATAATCAAGGACTCAGGGCGATGCACAAAATCGCTCGATACGAGTGGCTCATCCGTAAAGCCCATGATGCCAAACAGGGGGCGATTTGTCTGACAAGCATCCAATAGACATGCCCGCACCTCATTCACATTTGGCGACTGCTCAAACAAAAAATTTACGTCAATGGCTGCCACATCAAGCGTCGGTACGCGTAGCGAATGACCATTAATGCGTCCTGCCATGTGGGGGAGGGTACGAATGGTAGCGGCGATACTGCTCGACGTGGTGGGGATGATATTGTGCCCCGACGCTCTAGCACGCCTTAGGTCTCGATGCGGTTGATCAAGCACGTTTTGATCTGCAGTGACGGCATGAATCTCAGTCATTAGCACTGATTTCGCCCCAAAGGCAGTGTCTAATACATGAATGAGGGGTACGAGGGCTTGAGTGGTACACGACACGCTGGAAATAATGGGCAGTTCACGTGTCAGCTCCGCATTGTTGACGCCCATCACAATACAGGCATCCACCGCATCAAAGGGGGCGGCTCCGACAATGACTTGCTTTGCTCCTGCTTGTAAATGTGTACTTGCTCCCATGTATGAGCGAAACAGCCCCGTACATTCTAATACCACATCTATGCCCAACTTTGCCCAAGGCAATGTTTGCGGATTAGGTTCTTTGAATATAGTGATGCGATGCGTTTGTTCGCCTAAGGTAAGCACCAAAGACTGATTGGTCTTATCTGAATGTGTCTCAATATGTGCGTTCACACCCAAACGGGATAATCTGCCGTGCGTGCTATCAAACTTGAGGAGGTGCAACAAAGTGTCGGCATCGGCAATGTCGTTAATAGCCACCAATTCCACCGTATTACCGAGAAGGGGTTGATCAAACACCATTTGGCGTTCAATCAATGCTCGTACCACATTGCGACCGATCCGCCCAAAACCATTAATGGCAATGCGTAATGGGGCGTTTGAATGAGAATTTGAGTTAGCGTTTGGTGGTGTGTATGGGTTGGGGTTGATACTGGCGGGTAATGATTTTGATGATAATGAGGAATGAGAAGGCTGGGACATAGAAGGTACGATAAAAAACAGAGATTATAAGAATATCATGGCAAGGCGAATGTCATTGTAACTGACCTTTTCGTCTAAAGCTTCAAATATGGGTTTGATTTTCAGGTGATGAACGGTTCGCTCTGTTCCATTGGTCAGTCCATCAGCATAAAAATCATTCGGGTCGCCAGCCAGCATCAAAGCATTTGACGCCTCTTGCACCTGCTTAATCAACGCCTCATCGGGACGTATGTGGTCACAAAGTAGCGAGGGGGTTTCTCGTTTTAGCTGAATGATATGATTCATGATGGTTGATTGTGCCAGCCCCCGCATATCAGCAATTTC
>JAAXIL010000236.1 GCA_012270355.1 Psychrobacter sp. | reverse complement strand
CGAACGTTTTTGGAAAGTTATTCTCGTAGCATCTTGTTTAGGTTATAAAAAGGTTCGTTGATTAGTAGTAGTTTGGGGCGTGGGGCGAGTGCCCGTGCTAATGCCACCCGTTGCTGTTGCCCACCTGAAAGCTCGTGTATGTGTTTATCAGCATGGGCAGTCAATTCAATTAATTCAAGCATTTCTTGAACACGAGCAAAACGTTCTGGCTTAGATAAGCCTAAAGGCTTTAAGCCAAATTCGATATTTTGCCGAACGCTTAGGTGCGTGAATAAGGCATAATCTTGGAACACCATACCCATGCCCCGATTAGCAGGAGGGGTGAATTTATTGTTTTGCACATCAGTGACGACACCATTACCTAATTGCACCATACCCACAGAAGGTTTTTCTAAGCCTGCGATGGCACGCAGGGCAGTGGTTTTTCCGCATCCACTTAAGCCAAGCAAACAACCAATCTCACCTTGTTGAAGCTCAAGCGATAGACCTCGCACCACTTGGGTTGTCCCAAAGTTGACTTTTAGGTCATGAACTGAAAAATAAGCTGAGTCATTAGTGGCTTGCGAAGCAGTCGTTATGGTCATGATTAATTTTCCATCCGTTTGATGAGCAAAACCACTGGCACAAGCCCAACAAGTACAATAGTCAGGCTAGGCAATGCGGCTCGCTCGTACATGCCCTCGCTTGTCATCTCAAAGATTCGAACGGCTAGCGTATCCCAGCCGTGCCGACGGGTCATCAAGGTAATTGGCATTTCTTTGCTGACCTCTACAAACACCATAATCATGGCGGTGAAAATACCCGAACTCATGACGGGCAAATACACCGCTCGCCAACGTTGCCAGCGTTTTGGGGTGAGCAAACGGCTAACCGCCTCTTGATTTGGTGTAAGACGTTTTAACTGACGGTCAATAGGTTGAAAGCCGACGGTCATAAACCGCACCGTCAACGCCAGTAGCATCACCAACACACTACCGCCCAACACTTGTGTGGACGTGATGCCTGCACCAATCAACACATTATCGAACCACGCAATGGGAATAAACACCCCTACCGCAAGCACTGTGCCAGGCACGGCATAGCCTAAATTGGCGAGTGATAATAACAGTTGGTTGCTCGGTGTCGGAAACTGACGTACGAGCCACGCCATGACGACTGCCAAACCTGCGACCACAATTGCCGAAAGACTGGCAATGATCATGGTATTTTTAACAAAACCGACATAGCGAGCATTGAGGTCTAGCTGATAGTTTTCAAACGCCCACCAGAGCAGTTGTCCGACTGGCACAGCAAAGGCGAGCAAAAACACCGTGCCACACACCATAAACGCCCAAAAATTCGCCCAACCTGTGAGCGGTTGCTTTTGGCTTTGTCCTTGGCTGGGTACATCCTGTCGCTTTTTTTGCCAAAGTCGTTCCAAAAACAACACCATCAACACCACGCCGATGAGTAAAGCAGCAAGTTGAGCGGCGGTAGTTAGACTAAAAAAAGAAAACCAAGCCTTATAAATGGCAGTGGTAAAAGTTTCAAGGTTAAATACCGAGACTGCACCAAAATCTGCCAGCGTTTCCATCCAAGTCAGCAGTAATCCGCCCACAATCCACGGCATGGCTTGCGGTAGGGCGACCTTAAAAAACGCTTGCCTGCGAGTTAGACCAAGCATTTGCCCTGCTTCAAGCGAGCGTTTGCCCTGCGTCAAAAACGCTTGACGGGCAAGCAGATACACATACGGGTAAAATACCAACGATAGCATGACCCCCGCCCCCCACACACTGCGAATGTGCGTGAAAGACCAACTGACCCCAATCGCTCGCAAACTGGTTTGTAGTATACCGCTATAGTCAAAGATACCGACACTCACAAACGCCAACACATAAGCAGGAATGGCAAACGGTAGCATCAATGCCCATGCAAAAAATCGCTGACCTGTGAAGCGATAGACACTGGTCAGCCACGCCAAATAGGTGCCCAAACTGCCAGCAATTACCGTTACCAAAGCAAGCAAAATGGCGGTATTGGTAAGTACCCGAGGCAATACGACATCCAACAAATGCCCCCAAACCTCAGGCATTGGCTCAAGCCATGCCTGCACCACCAACAAAATCGGCACCAGCATAAACAACGAAATCAGCCCTAAGACTGATTTCGCGATAAGTGACTGTTTGTCTATATTTTGAAGCGACTTTGGCAACTTTAAACGTCCAAATTTTTATTCCAGCTCACATGTCAATTCAACTACTAAAATAAATGTTTTTAGTGGGCAAACATAACTTTTGTGACGGAATAAATTTTATTCATAACCTGCTCTGTCCATTAACTGTGTCGCTTCCGCTTGACGTTGACCAAAAACCGTCACGTTAATGTCATCTTGCTTAAACGGTCCCCATGAGCGAAGCATCACAGATTCATCCACGCCTTCTTTAACGGGATATTCTTTATCACCACTGGCGTATTCTTCTTGGGCTTGTTCAGACGATAGCCATTCAATAAGTTGTCTTGCCCCCGCCACATTGTCCGACGTTTTGACGATGCCTGCACCTGATACGTTGACGTGGGTGCCTGTCGCTTCTGCTCCCTCGCCTTGGTTTGCCCAAAAAATCTTGACAGAGAAGTCTGGGTTTTCTTCTAAGATACGCCCATAATAATAACTGTTGGCAATGCCGACATCACACTGTCCCGAAGCAATGGCTTCTAGCATTTTGGTGTCGTTGCTGAATACAGGTGCGGCTAAGTTGGCTACCCAACCTTTGACAATCTCTTCGGTTTTTTCTGCCCCATAATGCTCAATCATGCTCGATACGAGCGATTGGTTATACACTTTTTTCGAGGTTCTTAAACACAATTTGCCTTTCCATTTGGGGTCAGCAAGATCAGCGTAGGTCGACAAATCGCTTGGACTCACGTCGTTTGGATCATAAAAAATGGTGCGAGCACGAAGCGATAGCCCCGTCCACAAATCGTCGGCTGAGCGATATTTGGCAGGTACATTGTTGTTCACTAGGCTTGAGCCGAGCGGTTGCAATAGACCTTGCTCGCCTGCTTGCCATAAGTTGCCCGCATCGACGGTTAGGAACATATCGGCAGGGGAGTTTGCCCCTTCTGCCTTCATGCGTTCCATAAGTGGACCTTCTTTGTCGGTAATCAGCTCAACGGGCGTGCCTGTAGTAGCAGTGAATTGATCAAGCAAAGGTTGAATCAATTGTTCGTTGCGTGAGGAATATACGGTCACGGTGTCGTAAGCGGTCGCAAATGGGTCAGCGTCAGTAGCTTCGGCGACTTGCTCAGCTGGCGTATCGATATTAGCTTCTTCAACCACGTCATCGCTTGGGGTATCCACTTCTACCGTTTCGGTTTCAGCAGTTTCTTCGGTTTTGGCACAGCTCGCTAGCATGGACGTTGCTAAAATAGCAGATACTGCCAAAGTTAAAGCCGAACGTGAAGGGTGTTGCATCACAAGTTTCATAATTCACCATATCAGGTTAAAAAGACAGGTTAAAAAAGTTCTCACGTTTAGAAGAATCGCTCTGTTAAAGTAATTAATAATAGTTATCAATAAATCATAGAATTATGTATTGATTTTTAGCTTAACTTTAGTTTTTTTAACTCAAATATTGCCCGCATAACGCATTAACCATCGCCTCGGTGCGTAAAATGCGAGAGCCGAAACTGACCGCTTGCACGCCCTGCTCGGCAAGCAAGCCAATTTCATAATCAATCCAACCCCCTTCGCATCCGATGCATACCAGTTGTGGATGACCGTTTTCGTTAATATAGCCCTGCCAAGTTTGCTGTCTGCTCGGATGACACACCACGCCTGCTTTGTTCAACAATAAGTCGGGCAGCTCATCTTGCACAAAGGGTTTGAAGCGTTTGGCAAGCGTGATTTGTGGTTTCACGGTGTCGCACCCCTGTTGTAAGCCCGCTTCCATAAACTCATCTAGCCGATCTAGCATTGGGCTTTGCCAATAGCTTTTGTCGGTGCGGTAGCTGTTAATCAAAATGATATGCCCCACCCCAATCGCCGTCATGTCCATAATGAGGCGACGCAAGACTTTTGGACGTGGCAGTGCCAGTATAAGGGTCAAGGGCAATTTGTTGGGTGGGGCTGTGGGGCAATAAATATGGCTTAATTCAATGGCATGATTATCAATCTTTGCGATAGTAGCCGTACCAAGATTGCCCCCTTCGATGCCCACTTTTAAGCTATCGCCAACTTTTGCTTTTAACACAGTGCGGACGTGTCTAACTTGCATTGGGGTGGTGATGCAAGTTTGCGAAGCAGTGTCGGAAGGCAGTAAAAGAATATTCATAAGCAAACATAAACAATCATAACACCGCCAAAACCATTTCAAGTTGCGTTTGCATCGCCCCTGATTTGGCTTGCACCAAACTTTTACCCGCCTGCCCTGCCCGTTTTGCGTCTTCAGAATGGGTAAGCCAGTTCACAACTTTGTCTGCTAACACCTCGGTAAGGCTAGTGGAGTTCGAATTGGGTTTAGAACGAACCACTTGCAAAGCCCCAACCTCACTCAAGGCTTGCACCAACTCATCACAACTGGCGGTGTACTCACCCATAAGGATCGGTTTGGCAAGGCTGGCAGGTTCAATCGGGTTATGTCCGCCGATGCCATCTACCAATGACCCACCTACCAACGCCACGTCGGCAACCGCATACCACCGCATCAACTCGCCCATGCTGTCGGCGAGTAACACCTGCGTTTGTTCGTCAAGTTCATTGAGACTAAACATGTCCGCCTTATCAAACGCACTGCGTCTCTCAAACTTTAAGCCTGTGTTTGCGACAAGCTCGGCAACCGAATCAAAGCGTTCGGGATGGCGAGGCACTAAAATCAAAATTGCATCGGGTGATACTTTGAGCACCTGCTGATGGGCATCTAAAATAATTTTGTCTTCACCTTCGTGTGTACTACCTGCCACCCAAATTGGGCGAATGGGTTGTTTAATTTGCTCATCGGTTTGTGAGATCTGATTCTTAACCTGCTCCGTGCCAAGTAAAGATGGCTCATCATCAACACTAACCGATGACCACTTCAGCGAATCGGTAAGGCGGATTTGCGACGCATCTGCCCCCAACTGTCGGAAGCGTTTTGCGGATTCGTCATCTTGAGCAATGATGAGCGTCAGATTGTGCATCATGCTTTGTGCCAATTTGCCAAAACGTTGATAATTGGCAAACGACTTTTGCGACAGCCGTGCATTCACCAAGACCGAGGGAATATTCCGCTGTTTGAGTTGTGCCAGCGTGTTCGCCCAAAGCTCGGTTTCAACAAATAAAGCAAGGTTTGGGCGAACGTGGTCTAAAAATTTAGTGATGACAGTGTCGTCATCGACGGGCACAAAGCTATGAGCCAACTGTTCCCGATTGATGGCATCGGCAAACCGCTCTTGCCCTCTAGCAAAGCCGGTATGCGTGGTGTTGGTGAGCCAAATTGCATGACCGTCATTCAGCAAATTATCGAGCATGGGGGCAATGGTGTTGGTTTCGCCAAGCGACACGGCATGACACCAAATTAGAGAATGCTGAGCATCGGTCGGGTACGGGCGGGGTGGATACTGTTCGCCGAAACGGGTTTGACGCTCAAAGGTGGCAAGTTTTGTTGGATTATTGGATAACGTTTTATATTGACCCTCATAGGCAGTATGGTCGGACTGCGTATCGTGCTGATTATTAAACCGAGCGTCTGGCTGAGTCTTACCATTATTTTTGCGATGCTCTCGCCATATTTTTAGACGATACAAGGGTTTTGCCACACGAATAGCAAATCGATAATAGAGGGGAACAGCAGACGGATTATCGTTTGGCATGCTTAAGAATGACTAGGCGTGATTGGGTAGGGTCGATTGTTAGGACTTAAATGCAACTTAAATCAAAATGGCAATAATCAAACCAAGCAAAATCACCACGCCAATAATAATAAGATAGCGTTGGTCGGTGGTGATGTCCTCTTGCCGTTCTGCCATCACCTCTTCCACCATCGCCCAATTGGCAAGCAGTTGTTTGGCTTCCTCGTGTCCGTTGCTTGCCGATTTCTCAAGCCATTCTCGCCCCATGTCCATGTCTTGCACACAGCCGATGCCTTGATAATACAACCGGCTAAGTTGCCGTTGTGCTACTGCATCGCCTTTGCTGGCACTGGCATACACCAAATCAAAGCCTTTTTGCGACGATTTTTTGACACCCTCACCCAAAAAGTAGTGACTAGCAAGACGAAGCATCGCCCGAGTATGTCCTGCTTTTGTTGCCTTTCGCATCACGGTTAATGCCCGATCTCGCATTACTCGTTGTTTATCGCCGAGTTTTACCATGTCCACCGTGATGCCCTGTGCTATCGCCTGTTGGGCAACCCATTTATCGAGTTGCACCAGCACCTTATTGGCTCGCCCATACATGGCATCAACGTCCTCGCTCACACTACCTTCAAAATCCATCGGCGGACTGGATAAGCTGGCAAGTTCCTCACGCAAACTTTTGAATTCATCGTTACGAATGGCAGGTTTTGTGCTGGTAGTTTGTTGAGTGGCGACAAATGCGGACGGGGTTTGTGTTGGGGCAGTTGAGGTTGAAGCAGGGTCAGATGCAGACGGCACTACGTGTGTTGAAGAGTGGGCAAGTTGCGGGGTTGCGGTTTGGGCTAAGTCGGTGTGTGATGCAGTGGTATTGCTGATTGCAATCGGTTGAGCGTCAAGAGGTTGAGTACTAAGAGATTGGACATTGGTTGAATT
>JAAXIL010000101.1 GCA_012270355.1 Psychrobacter sp. | reverse complement strand
AATCGGCTGTCTGAAAGATGGCGTACCACTATTTAGACACGCTTAAAGATTTAGAATACATTATGACGATTGATGCGATGGCTCGACAGTTAGCGAAAGTCACGGCAAACGAAGCGGTGAAAGGAAAATAAACATGGCAGAACTCAATACCGTTTTTTTGCTGATTTTGGCATTCATTGTGGTGCTGGGTCCGCTCGTGGCATTGCATGAGTTTGGGAATTATATCGTTGCTCGGCTGTGTGGCGTCAAGGTGTTGACCTATTCGATTGGCTTTGGTCCAAATCTTGCCAGCTGGACCAGTAAAAAAACGGGCATCAACTATCGTCTGTCGGCATTGCCTCTGGGTGGCTATGTCAAAATGCTCGATGAGCGAGAGGGTAAGGTTGCCGATAGCGAAAAACATTTGGCATTCAACAATCAGCACCCGCTCAAAAAAATTGCCATCGTATTGGCGGGACCAGTGATGAACTTCATCATCGCCATTGCTTTGTTTGCCGTGCTGTTTATGACACCAACCGAGCAATTGACGACGACAGTGTTTAAGGTATTGCCCGATACGCCAGCCATGGTGACGGACGAAGACTTGGTCGGTAAGCAGATTGTGTCGGTCGATGGACATCGGGTGCAGACGTGGGAAGACATTAATTACCGTTTGGCAGACCGCATGGGCGAGACGGGCACAGTGTCGCTCGGCGTGAGTAACTTAGGTGATAAATTAAGTAATCAATCTGGTGGCGAGGGAACTCGCGCCGAGCAGACCGCCACATACGCTTTGCCGATTGATAATTATATGCAAGGCGATGATAAAGGGTTAGACACTTTGAGTGCATTGGGCGTTTTACGCTGGGAACCGAACATTGAGCCAGTGATTGACCAGCTTGCCCCCGAAGGTTCAGCGATGCGACAAGGCATGCAGACAGGGGATAAAATTATCGCCATCGATGGTACGCCGATCCCCGATTGGCTCACCGCAACCCGCATCATTCAGCGTAGCCCTGAGACATTATTGTCCATCACCGTATTGCGTGAGGGCAAACAGATGGACTTGAGCGTGATGCCCCAAGCAGTCAAAGACCGAGGTGGCAATGTTGTCGGACGCATTGGGGCGGGGGTCGCCCAGCAGGATATTGTGGTACCCGATGAATATAAAACGATGGTGCAGTATGAGCCGTTGCCCGCCGTTGCCAAAGCCTTTATGAAAACAGGGCAATTGGCAGAAATGACGCTAAACAGTTTTAGGAAAATGATTGTTGGTCAAGTTGGGCTGGATAATATTTCCGGTCCTATCGGCATTGCAGTGGTGAGCAAACAAAGTTTTGAGATTGGCTTATTACAAGTGCTGTCGATTGCGGGGCTGATTAGTCTGAGCCTTGCGGTGTTGAATTTATTGCCCATTCCCATGTTAGACGGTGGGCATTTGTTGTATTATGTCATCGAATTGATTCGGGGTAAGCCCGTGTCTGAACAAGCCCAAATGGTCGGGTTTAATTTAGGGTTTTTGATGCTCATTGGCTTTATGGTTGTGGCAATTAGCAATGACTTAGGTCGGGTTGTGTTTTAGATGTACTGTATTTTATTAAATTACTGTTTTTTAGATTAAAGATTAATTAGTTTTTTTGGATTAAATGTATGCAAATGTCGTTTTCAAAATTGGCTTATGGTGTGGGTGCTTCAATAGCAATCATGGCGTTGTCCGCTCCTGCTCAGGCAGACGTTCCTGCTGGCACGGTGGTCACGGACATTCGCTTTGATGGACTCAAACGCCTCACCCCCGATAGCTTATATGCCATTTTGCCGATGACGGTGGGCGATGTGCTGGACGATGCCACGCTTGCCCAAAGCATTGAAACCCTATATGCCACAGGTGATTTCGCCAACATTCAAGCCAATGTGGAAGGCGGGCAGGTTCGCTATAGCGTCATTGAGCGACCTATCATTGCTGAGATTAACTTTGAAGGCAACAAGCTCATTCCCGAAGAAGGGCTTCGTGACGGTTTGGAATTTGGCGGATTGGCAGTGGGTGATGTGCTTAAACAATCTACCTTGCAAAATGTCGCCAATGAGTTGCAACAACAATATATCTCGCAGGGCTACTACAACAGCGATATTGAGGTGGATCAAACGCTACTCGACGGCAACCGAGTTAAACTCGACTTTCGTTTTATTGAAGGCGATGTTGCCAAAGTGGTGGACATTAACATTATTGGTAACCAATACTTTAGCGATGAAGACATTAAAGATGTGTTTGCCGTTAAAGAAAAATCTTGGACACGGCTGTTATCAAAATCCGACCGCTATGCCAAATAAAAATTGGCGGCAATTTTATAAAACTTAAATTCCTTATATTTGAACGAAGGATTTGTGAACTTTAGCGTTAACAATGCTGTATTGAACATTAATGATGCCAAAGATAAGGTGTTTATTGAAATCAGCTTAGATGAAGGCGAGCAATACAGCTTTGGCAACGTCAACTTTTTGGGCAATAGCAACTATAACGTAGAGGACTTGCAGTCTGATGTCGACTTTGCGGCAGGGGAGCAGTTTTCGCAAGCCAAATTAGATGCAACCACCGCTACCCTAAAAAATCGCTTTGGTGATGATGGCTATTACTTTGCCGACATTCGCCCCGTGCCTCGCATCAATGAGGCGACCAAAACGGTGGATATTGATTACTATATTGACCCTGCCCGCCCTGTGTATGTGCGACGCATCAACTTTAATGGCAACATCAAGACCGAAGATGAGGTGCTACGCCGTGAAATGCGTCAGTTAGAAGGGGCACTCGCCTCAAATGAAAAAATCCAACAGTCTCGAGCACGATTGATGCGAACGGGATATTTCAAATCGGTCAATCTCGACATTCAACCTGTTCCCAATACCCCTGATCAAATCGACGTCAATTTTACGGTTGAAGAACAACCCTCGGGCTCATCGACCGTTGCGGCAGGTTACTCACAAAGTGGCGGGGTGACCTTCCAGCTGGATTTCAACCAACGTAACTTTTTGGGTACGGGCAATCGGGTCAATGCGTCATTGTCTCGCTCAGAAACTTATGACTCGTATAGCCTCGGCTACACCGACCCATACTATACCGAAAACGGTGTATCGCGAGGCGTTAGTGCTTATTATAAAAAAACCAAATATGATGATAAAAACGTCAGCAACTATGTGACCGATTCATATGGGGCAACGCTCAATTATGGGTATCCGATAGACGAAAACCAGCGACTGAGTGCAGGTTTCAACTATGACAATACCGAAGTGCGGGGCGGGCGGTTTATGGCGGTGTCCAACGTCGATGAGCTGATTGACGATGGCGGTAATGTGACGGTTTATACAGGCGACGATGCAGGACGAACCAGTTTTAACAACGACTACAATACTTATAACTTATTATTAGGCTGGGATTACAGCAGTCTTGATCGCCCAGTTTTCCCAACCAAAGGCATGAGCCATGCACTTGATGCCACGGTGGCATTTGGCGACCAGGAATTCCAAAAGCTGGTGTATCGTGGCAATGTGTATTATCCCATCTATAACGACTTGGTGGCTCGGGGTTATGCCAAACTTGGCTTCGGTATCGATTTACCGTTATATGACAACTTTTATCCGGGGGGTTATGTCTCAGTCCGCGGGTACGAAGCCTCAAGCTTGGGTCTTCGCTCCTATACCTTTACGGGCAATTACGTTGAAGAGGTCGGCGGTAATGCTTTAGCGACGTTTGGCACAGAGCTGATTTTGCCGATGCCATTTAAGGGTGATTGGGCAGATCAAGTGCGTCCTGTGTTGTTCGTGGAAGGCGGGCAAGTGTTCGATACCACAGACAAAGAAGATAAAACCTTTGTCTATGAAGGTAACGATACGAACATTCCGCTCATCACCCAAGATGAAGATTTCCGCTACAGTGCAGGGGCAGGTATTACTTGGTACACGCCGATTGGACCGATTTCATTGAGTTATGCCGAACCAATTGGTGACAAAGAGACCGACAAAACCGAAAAAGTCCAGTTCCAGATTGGTAGCACGTTTTAAGACATCGATTTTTACCCATGCCTAATCTGCCACTTGTCCATATCTTAGAAGCGGTGCAAAAACGTCAGCCCATACACAATGTGGCTGACCTTTCTGACAGTGCTAAATCTGACGACATAGCGGTGCAAGGTGTGGCAAATCTGGCTAATGCCAAGACTACGGACTTAAGCTTTATTGCCGATAAAAAATACCTTGATGCCCTCAAGCAAACGCAGGCTGGCGTGGTATTAGTTGGGTCAAAGTTTGCTGATGCGGTTCCTGAGCATTGCATTGCGGTCATTGTCGATTCGCCTTATTTGGCGTATGCCAGTGTGTCACCACTGTTTGAGGATAATGCGGGTCAGGCTTTAGAAAAGCAGGCTAACGACATTCATTCTACTGCCGTTATTGGTAATCAAGTTACGCTTGGCGAAGGGGTAAGCATCGGGGCGTATTGTGTGCTCGGCGATAACGTAACGATTGGCGATAATACGATTTTGCAATCGCACATTACGCTCGGTAATGATGTTAGCATTGGAGCAAACTGCGTCATCAAACCGCAAGTCACGATTGCTCATGATTGCGTGGTAGGCGATGGCGTGCGGATTCATTCCCAAACCAGCATCGGCATGGAAGGCTTTGGTTTTGCCCCAACTGCCAATCCCGCAACCGAAGGATGGGAACGTATCGCACAACTTGGGCGAGTCGTGATTGGCAATTGGGTTCGCATCGGAGCAAATGTGTGTATTGACCGTGGAGCGATTGATGACACGGTAATAGAGGACAATGTCATTATTGATAACCTCGTACAAATCGCTCACAACGTGCGGATTGGAGCAGGTACGGCGATTGCTGCCAAAACAGGCATTGCGGGCAGTACCGCTATCGGCAAGCGGTGCATCATTGGCGGGGCGGTGGGTATTGCGGGGCATCTCACCATTTGCGATGATGTCACTTTATCAGGCATGACGATGGTCACCAAGTCCATTAAGCAGTCAGGATCATATTCTTCAGGTGTGCCTGCCATGCCGTCTGCCGAGTGGCGACGAGCAGCGGTTAAATTTCGTCAGTCGGGAAGCCGTTAGAAACTGTGAGTAAAGAAAAGGGCGTGTTTAGCATGACGAATAAAAATTTAACCGATAATTTACACACCCCGACGTTTCCGATGGGTTATGACCAGCTTAAAGATTATCTGCCACATCGCTACCCCTTTTTGCTGGTTGACAAAGTCTTATCTGCTCAGCTCGAGGACGAAACTGCAAGCATTCACGCCTTTAAAAACGTGACCATCAACGAACCTTTTTTTGTCGGTCATTTTCCAGATAATCCCATCATGCCAGGCGTGTTGATTTTAGAAGCGATGGCACAAACCGCAGGTGTATTGGCGTTTATAAATGAGGGCGTAAGAGCCGTTGATGGCTATCTGTTTTTGTTCGCTGGCGTCGAAAAATTACGGTTTAAGCGTCCTGTATTACCGGGCGATACACTCAATTTGCAAGCCAGCTTAACCGATAAACGTCGGGATATTTATAAGTTTGTTTGCACTGCCAAGGTTGATGATAAGACGGTTGCTAGTGCGAACATTACGCTTGCCAAACAATCAACAAGTCATCTGGTAGAAGCATAATTACTAAATTGCTGATAAGCGTATTATTCGTTTATCTGTTCGTTCCCATTATTAACTCATTTCCTAATTGCCACTTAATTTAAACCTGTCATGCACAACATTCACCCCACTGCCATCATTCACGAATCTGCCACTATTGACCCCACTGCAAAGGTTGGGGCTTATTGCATGGTTGGTGAACAGGTCAGCATTGGGGCAAATACCGTATTACGCTCGCACGTTGTGGTGGCGAGATTCACTCGCATCGGGTCAGGCAACGACATTTTCCAATTTGCCAGCATTGGCGAAGACTGCCAAGACTTAAAGTATGCAGGCGAGGAAACGTGGCTTGAGATTGGCGACAACAATCGCATTCGGGAAGGGTGCACGATTCATCGGGGCACGATACAAGACAGCGGACTCACCAAAATTGGCGATGACAATTTATTGATGGTAAATAGCCACATTGCTCACGATTGTGTGGTCGGCAGTCATAACGTCATTGCCAATAACGTGGCGGTGGCGGGACATGTGCATATCGGCAATCATATTATTATTGGCGGTAATGCGGGCATTCACCAATTTTGCCAAGTCGATGATTTTAGCCTCATCGGAGGTGGTAGCGTGGTGCTGAAAGACGTGATGGCGATGACCACCGTGTCTGGAAACCCTGCCAAAACGCACGGTTTGAACTTAGAGGGTATGCGACGCAAAGGCTGGAGCAAAGTCACCATTCAAAGCTTGCGAGAAGCTTATAAACTTATTTTCCGTTCAGGCTTAACCAGTCAGCAAGCCATCAGTCATTTGCAGCAAGACCTATTGCCAACCGAACCAAAAGTACAACTACTGATTGATTCTCTCATCAATTCTAAGCGTGGCATCGTCCGTTAAGTGTTACTTCCTCTTTTTTATTTTATACATAACCAAAAGTTTTTCTAAATTTCACTTTGGTTATTTGACTTTTGCGATTGATTGACTGAAACTAGGTCGATTAACAGTTGTGTAAGAATGGAGCAAGGCATGGCGGAACAAATTCGGGACAATTGGTCGGGACGCACAGCGTTTATTATCGCTGCGGTCGGATCGGCGGTCGGTTTGGGGAACATTTGGCGATTCCCTTATGTTGCTTATGAAAACGGGGGCGGGGCATTTATGTTGCCGTACCTCATCGCCCTATTTACGGCGGCGATACCCTTACTCTTTTTAGATT
>JAAXIL010000256.1:2003-6848 GCA_012270355.1 Psychrobacter sp. | reverse complement strand
ATTCTAACCCATTCAATTTTTCAAATTTATCAGCGTATCATTCGAGCCAATCATGAGCCAATCTGCAACATCTAGCCAGCCAAACAACAATGATCAAGTTAATCATCAACATATCAATCAATACAATCCGCAAGCCATTGAACCAAAATGGCAAAAAAAATGGGCAGATAGCGAGCGGTTTACTGTCACCAATAAACCTGCATCCGATGCCAAAACCCGATATATGCTCTCCATGTTTCCCTACCCAAGTGGCAAGCTACACATGGGGCATGTTCGTAATTACACCATCTCTGATGTGCTGTCTCGCTACTATCGCCTTAAGGGCGAGACGGTGATGCAACCGATGGGATGGGATGCGTTTGGCATGCCTGCCGAAAATGCAGCGATAGCCCACAAAGTCGCCCCTGCCAAATGGACGTATGACAACATCGACAACATGCGGGTACAACTTAAAACGCTGGGACTATCCATCGACTGGTCACGAGAGTTTGCCACTTGTTCGCCCGAATACTACCGCTGGGAGCAGTGGTTCTTTTTGCAAATGCTAAAAAAAGGCTTGGTGTATAAAAAGCTTGCAACGGTCAACTGGGACCCTGTGGACAACACCGTACTTGCCAACGAGCAGGTGGTGGATGGTCGTGGTTGGCGAAGCGGTGCGGTGGTCGAAAAAAGGGATATTCCCATGTATTACTACCGCATCACTGACTATGCTGACGAGTTGTTGAATGATTTAGACCAACTCGAAGGACATTGGCCCGATGAGGTCATCGCCATGCAACGCAATTGGATTGGACGTTCAGAGGGCATGGAAGTCAGCTTCTCTTATCAGCTTGATGACGGCAATGTAGAAGCTACCGAGCAAACCTTAGATGTGTTTACCACCCGCCCTGACACCTTGATGGGCGTCACCTATGTTGCCGTTGCCCCTGAGCACCCGCTTGCCCGCTATGCTTCTGAGCGAGACGAGAAAATTGCCGAGTTTTGTGCCCAATGTAAGCAAGGCTCGGTTGCCGAAGCCGACCTTGCCAAAGCCGAAAAGGTGGGCATGGACACCGGCTTAACCGTCACTCACCCACTGACAGGTGAGCAAGTGCCCGTGTGGGTCGCTAATTATGTGCTCATGAGCTATGGCTCAGGGGCGGTCATGGCAGTACCTGCCCACGATGAGCGAGATTTTGAGTTTGCCAGTAAATACGGTTTGCCGATTAAAACCGTGATTCAAGCGAACGCTAAATCTGCCTCTGCTCAAAACGCCAATGACGCAGAAGAACCACAAGCCATGACCGAAAGAGGCACGCTGATTAATTCAAGCGAATTTGATGGTTTAAACTTTGCTGAGTCATTTGAAGCCATGCTTGCCAAGCTCGAACCCAAAGGGCTTGCCAATCGCAAAATTCAATATCGCCTACGAGATTGGGGCGTCTCTCGCCAACGCTATTGGGGTTGCCCGATTCCTGTGGTTAACTGTGAGCATTGCGGTACGGTGCCTGTCGATGAAGCCGATTTACCAGTGGTGTTGCCGACCGACGTTGTCCCCGATGGGCGAGGCAATCCGCTCAATAATATGCCTAAGTTTTTGGACACTACTTGCCCCAAATGTGGCAGTCCTGCCGAGCGAGAAACCGACACCTTCGACACCTTTATGGAATCCAGTTGGTACTATGCTCGATTTGCCAGTCCGCATGACGACACACAAATGATTAATCGTGATGACGCTGACCGTTGGCTACCCGTTGATCAATATGTGGGCGGTGTGGAACATGCGGTCATGCACTTGCTTTACGCTCGCTTCTTCCACAAACTCATGCGTGATGAAGGCTTAGTATCAGGCGATGAGCCGTTTGATAATCTACTCACACAATGAATGGTGCTGTCTTTGACGTTTTATCTCCATAATTACGATGGCAGTAAAACCTATTATTACGCTTCAGACGTTGACATTAAACTCGATGAGCGAGGTCAACCGATAAATGCCTCGCTTAAAGCCGACGGCAAACCCGTCATTATCGGCAAAATTGAAAAAATGTCGAAGTCCAAAAACAATGGCGTTGACCCCCAAGCTACCATTGATGAATACGGAGCGGATACCGTTCGTCTTTATACCCTATTTGCCTCGCCTGCCGACCAAACGTTGGAATGGTCAGACGATTCGCTGAAAGGTCCGTACAACTTTTTGAAAAAGGTATGGCGAGCGGTCGCTGAACACATATCTCAAGCCGAGAATATGGGCATTGAACTAGACACATTGACCCAGCCTGATTTTGCCAGTCTATCTTTGGACAAACACGCCAAAGCTTTACGCCTTAAAACACACGAAACCATTGGAAAGATCGACAATGACTTAGGCGAACGCCTTGCTACCAACACGCCCGTATCCAGCTTGATGGAATTGGCTTACGAACTTGTGGCGTATATGGCTCCAGTCGCCCCCCAAGCCCGCCAGCTCACTCCCGACACGCTTGCCGTGCAACAGGAAGCCATCACCGTATTGCTCACCTTGCTTTCGATGTATGCCCCGCACATCAGCGAGGAGTTGTTATCTCAATTGGGCATGACCACCGACGCTCTCACCTTCCCCGCCATCGACGAATCTGCCCTAGTGCAAGACAGTATCACGATGGTCGTGCAAGTCAACGGTAAGGTACGAGGTAAAATGGACATCGCCCCCGACAGCGACCCTGAGACTGTTAAGGCGGAAGCCAAACAAATCGATAGCGTTGCCAAATTCCTTACAGGCGAGATTAAAAAGGAAATTGTCGTGCCAAATAAATTGGTGTATTTTGTGGTTGGTGGTTATTTTAATATGAAAATCAAAACCCTACTCGTTGCTTTAGTCACCACTTTAACTACCCTAACCCTTTCCAGTTGTGGGTTTCATCTGCGAGGAATGGACACCACCATGAACTATGGCGTGGGCAGTGCTGTTTTAAGCCTGAGCGATGATGCCACAACGTTTCCGCTAAAAGAACCATTAAAAAATCAGCTTGAAGCGGTAGGCGTTAATGTAGTGGACGACATTGGAAGACAAATTAATCAATCCAATCAACTCTACACCGCCACCATTCGAGTGGAAAATGTACAGTTGCAAAAGTATGAACTGGTCGGCGTTTTGACCGAAGTGCGACTGGTGTTGTCGGCGGACGTGACCTATCAAACGTTGCAGACCGAGGTGTCAAGTACAGGTTCTCGCATGCCTGTCATCGTTAAAAGTCCCGTACAAGTCGAACGCAGTTATCAATTTAACGAAGCGTCAGTCAGCGTGGAAGACCAGCAGGGCGAGCAAGTCAAAGATTGGCTTTATGATGCCCTCGCCCGACGCATCACCGATCAGTATGTGGCATTAAGCTTGCCCAAAGTCGCCCCTTCTGCCGTCACCTCGAACTAAACATACGCCATGCCTGCCAACTTTCTCAACCTCTATCCGAAACTCACCTCGCCTGCGAATGGGGCAATCAACCCACAAGGGTTTTGGCTTGCTCATGGCGATGAACCCTTATTGCAACAATGGCTCACCGATGCCCTTCGAACCCATTGGCAAGAGCATCACCTCGCCATCAAACGCATGGATTTGGTGAGTGCCAAAACGTGGGCGGACGTGATGGGCGAACTCAACAGTCTGTCGCTGTTTGACGATGCCACCGCTGTTATCGTGACGGGCAATCATAAACCCGACAAAGCCATGCAAGATACATTGATGCAAGTCGCTCAAGAAGGCACAAACAATGCCTTGCTTTGGCTGATGCCGAAACTGGATAAACGCTCATTGTCGGCAAAGTGGATTGCCCCATTTAGCAAATTTGGACAAGTCGTAGACTGCCAGTTATACGACGAACGTCAGCGTCGGCAAGTCTTGACGATGAAAGCCAATGAATTTGGCATCACCCTAAGCGATGAGGCATGGCAAATGCTGATGATGCAAACCGAGCATCATCTGCTTGGGGCGTATCAAACCTTATGGCGGTTGGCGGATTTATATCGATTGGATAATGACGCAAATGAGCTGACCCCCATTGACATCGATAAATTGCAATCAGGATTGGTCAGTGAGTCGCAATTCACCGCCTTTGATTTATCCGATGCGATGCTGGCAGGTAACGCTGAGCAAGTGGTGAAAATCATTGACCATCTTAAAACTGCTGACGAACCGCCTGCCCGAGTGCTGTGGGTGCTTGCCAAGGACATGCGACTAATTCAAAGTTTGCTGGACGGACAATCCCCGCAGTCTTTGGGCATTTGGCGAAGTAAGGAAAGCTTGTACTTGAATGCCAGCCGTCGGCAAAGTTCTGTCAGCGTTGCTGATTGGTCTTCGATGCTGTACGAATGTGACAAGGCGGTAAAAGGGGTCATTCGCCAGCCCGCTTGGGAATTGATTTTGCAAATGGCGTTAGGAGTAGCGGGGGTGCAGTTGTTTGAAAGTGTGGCTTAACCTTTCGCAACCAAATTTCCAATTTGTTATCCGCATACTTAAGCTACAATAACGACATCATTTGCATTTATACATCGTGTCATGTCGTCATCTTCTACTCAACCATCTACTACGCATCGCAAACGCCAGCAAAAAAAATGGCTCAAATGGGGCATCATTGCCCTTGTGCTGTTAGCTTTGGCGTGGGCACTCTATCAGTGGCTCAAGCCTGAGGAAGTCAAACCCAATTACATCACTGCCACCGCCGAAATTGACGACATCGAAAACACCGTCATGGCATCGGGTAAAGTTAAAGCCATCAATACTGTTGACGTGGGGGCAGAAGTATCGGGCGAGGTGACCAAGTTGTATGTGGACGTGGGCTGTGAGGTGCAGACTGGCGGCCTCATCGCCCAAATTGACCCAGTCACCCAGGAGAA
>JAAXIL010000256.1:0-1993 GCA_012270355.1 Psychrobacter sp. | reverse complement strand
CAAGAATACGAGAACGCCCGCACCAAAGTGGAAACGGCACAGGCAAACGTGGCGACCGCACAAGCAGGCATCGACAACGCCAAAGCAAGCATTGTGAGTGCCGAATCTAACATCGCCAGCCAACAAGCTGATTTGCAAAAAGCCCAAACCAACCTCGACACTGCCAGCAACGATTTGGGCAATACCATTATCAAAGCCCCGATGAATGGCACCGTGGTATCCGTCACCACCGAGCAAGGGGCAACCGTCAATGCAATGCAGTCCGCCCCAACCATAGTCACGCTGGCTGATTTATCCACCGTACGCATCAATGCTCAAATTTCCGAAGCCGACGTGGTCAAAGTATCCGCTGGCATGCCTGTGTATTTCAACACCATCGGTGACCCCGACACCAAATACGATGCCGTCTTAACCGCCATCGAACCTGCCCCCGAAACCATCAGCACGAGCAGTGCCACCAATTCGGCGGTGTATTACATCGGTTATATCGAAGTGCCCAATCCCGACCGAAAGTTTCGCATCGACATGACAACCCAAGTATTTATCGTCACCGATAAAGCACAAGATGCGGTGATTGTGCCGTCATCTGCGGTGCTAGAAGGCGGAACACAGGCAGGCGGAGCAAATGGCAGACAAAATGATGCCAATAACACAGACCCGTCTAGTCAATCCATGACCAAACCCAATACGCTAACCAGTCCAACTCCTAAAGGCAAATATGTACGGGTACTTAAAGCCGACGGCACAGTAGAAAATCGGGCAGTCACCGTCGGCATCGACAATCGGGTGAATGCACAAATTTTAAGTGGGCTGACCAAAGGAGAAGACGTGATTTTAAGTGAGTCGAGTGGTGACAAACAAGGCGATGAAAGACCGCCGAGGTTTTAAGTGATGGCCATACCTACCTCTCAAAACCCCTCGTCCACCCCCTCGCCCATCATCGAACTGGACGGTATTATTCGTGAGTTTCGAGCTGGCGAGCAAACCATTCGGGTATTGCATGACATTGACTTGACCATCTATCAAGGGGAAATGCTGGCGATTATCGGACAATCGGGTTCGGGTAAATCCACCCTAATGAACATTTTGGGTTGTTTGGATCAACCGACGGCAGGTGATTACCGTATCTTTGGCAAATCGGTGCAATCGTTAGACGCCGATGAACTTGCCGAACTGCGTCGGGAATATTTTGGCTTTATTTTCCAGCGGTATCATTTGCTTGGCGACATCAACGCTCGAGACAACGTTGCCGTCCCTGCTGTGTATGCTGGCATGAACAGCACCACACGCCAACAGCGAGCCGAAAAATTGCTTGCCGATTTGGGACTGGCAGGCAAAGAAGACAACCGCCCCAATCAACTCTCTGGCGGTCAGCAACAACGGGTATCCATCGCCCGAGCCCTTATGAATGGCGGATCGGTGATTTTAGCGGACGAACCGACAGGGGCACTCGACAGCAAATCGGGTGAGGACGTGATGGCAATCCTCAAAGACCTGCACGCCAAAGGTCACACCATCATCATGGTTACGCACGACCCCAGCATTGCCAAACAAGCCGAGCGAGTGATTGAACTCAAAGACGGCTATGTCATCGCTGATTATCACAATACGCTCGAGGACAATGCAAGCGACTCCCCAGTCAGTCATACCAGTCATATAGCCACCGACCACACTCCCTCCCCGCAATTTAACACCCAAAAAAAAGGCGGACTCGCCTCATTTCTTGACCGTCTAATTGAAGCATTCAAAATGTCGCTGTATGCCATGCGTGCCCACAAAATGCGGACACTACTCACCATGCTCGGCATCATCATCGGCATCGACTCAGTGGTGTCCGTCGTCGGCTTAGGCAAAGGCTCGCAAGAACAAATTTTTGCCAGCATTAGCTCATTAGGCACCAACACCATCACCGTGCAAGACGGCTACCCTTGGGGCGACCCCAGACGGCGATATGACGAAGCCAACCTCACCCCTGCCGAGGCCGAAGCGGGTG
>JAAXIL010000002.1:3808-31433 GCA_012270355.1 Psychrobacter sp. | reverse complement strand
CAGCTGCTGTAAATACAGCTCAACCTCAAGAACTCTCAGCTCAGGCACAAAGCCTTGCTGCTCAAGCACAGTCGGTTGGCTCATCTTTAGCCATTGCTCAAGGTGTGGCTACCACAGATGGCGAGTCGACCAATGTCGATGTACACAGCGAAAATATCACAGGGCTCATTGGCGTGAAGTTGGGAGATAACTTTCAAGTTTATGGTGGTCCTGCTTTCCAGCGTTTGGAAGGTGATGTGGCATTGCGTGGTCCTGCTTATTTGACTTCTGCAGGATACGATGCCCATATGTCTAAAGATGAGTCAGTCGGCTGGGTTGCAGGTGCAGCGTTTATGAAGCCTGAAATTGCCCTACGTGCTGCCTTGACGTATCGCTCAGAAATCGACCACGACAACAACATTGACGAACGCTTGCCAGGGCTTGACCCCACGCAAACCTTTAGTGGTGATTTTGAGATTACCACTCCCGAGTCGTTTAATTTTGACTTTCAAACGGGGATAAATCCAACCACGCTTGCCACCGCAAAAGTACGCTATGTGCCTTGGAGTGACTTTGCAATTGTGCCACCTTATTACAATGCTGCGTCTAAACGTACCACGCAAGACGATGTGGGCTTACCGCTAGTCAGTTATGACGATGACCAGTGGCAAGTTGAACTTGGACTTGCCAAACGTTTGTCACCTGCTGTGGCGGTATCGGGCAGTTTAGGTTGGGATTCAGGAGCGGGCAATCCTACGACTTCATTAGGTCCTATTGAAGGGTATTATAGCGTTGGTGCAGGAGCAAAGTTAAACATGACCGAAAATTGGGCATTGTCCGCTGGCGGTAAATATTTGATGTTTGGTGATGCCAAAGGATCCATACCAAATAATAAAGTCGTGAGCAATTTTGAAGACAACGACGGCTATGTGCTCGGCGTTAAACTGTCTTATCAAGATTGAGGTGAATAGTTATTTTGTATTTACAGAGTGAACAAAAAAGCAACCTTTACGGTTGTTTTTTTATGTGTAATTGCGTGAGTTAGGTCAAACACTAATGTTTTAAACCGTTTTAAACATATAATTCAATTAAATGCCATTCACATATTGCCATCCTGTCAATGTTTGTTTACTATAGTTAAGGAATTTTTTCAAAGGTTGTGATTTCATGACCTAAGCATTCAAATCAATCCCAGCCAATTGACTCACTGCGTATTTCTCAATGGGTCATCGGATTTATGGGTTAGGTGTAACATGGATGCACACTTATTTTAATCATGGAGGATGATGTATGTCTCGCTTATTTACCCCGACTCGCTTGTTTGTCGCTGTAGTTGCAGCCACCCTTTCTACCCAAGCTATGTCGGCAGGTCTTGACCGTTCTGGTCAGGATATGTCCGCATTTTTACAAGATGGCACTTATGCCGAAGCAGTCTATACCTATATTGATGCTGATGTCACAGGGCATGATAATGCTGATTTTGGCAGTCAAACGAACTTCGAAAAAGGCAATGAGTTTGATGATATTGCCCCTGATTATGACTTTTTCCGTTATGGCGTTAAAACAGATGTCAATGACACTCTTAGCGTAGGTGTGCTATATGATGAACCATTTGGTGCTCAAGCCGCTTACACTGGAGACAACGATTTTACTGGCACCTCAGCTAAGGTTGCTGCTGGCGTATTAGATAATACCAGGCTAACAGGATTAGCAAATACTGGAGATAAGATTGAGCAGTTGCAAGCAGCACAGCAAAATGACTCAAATCCAATCAATCAAATTATTTACAGTAGTGCTTTAGCCGGTCTGCAAAACTCACAAGCGAACTTCGCAAGCCTACCTGAATATCCCACTATCGAGCAAATAAATGAAGTGATTGCAGCCAGTGAGCAAAGTATTGCCCAAAGTGAAGCCACACTTAACAACCCCCCAATCCCACTACCTCCTGAAACTGAGGCATTGGGTCGACAACTTGTTGAGCAAAATAAGGCAGATTTAGACAGAATTAGAGCGGCCAGAGATACAGCACTAAGCCTGGCAACGAATGATGCAGGTAATACGGAAGTTGAAGTAAGAACTTATAATCTTTCTTTAATAGGTGGTGTTAAGCTAGGTGAAGATAAGCGGTTCCAAGTTTATGGGGGACCTGTGCTGCAGCGTGCTGAAGCAGATGTTAAGCTACGCGGTAATGCATATGGTGCTGCGACTGGCTACAATGCGACTGTGGCTCCTGACTTAGCTACAGGTTGGCTCGCTGGTATTTCTTACAGCATTCCTGAAATTGCTTTAAAAGCCGCTCTTACTTACCGTTCTGAAATTGAGCATGAAACTGATGTTGCTGAAGAATACCCTGTGTTAGCAGCTCAAGGTCTTCCTACAACTGCGACGATGGAGAACACGGTAACGACGCCTGAGTCGGTCAATTTAAATTTTCAAACTGGTTTGAGTCAAGAGCATCAATTGTTAGGTACATTGAACGTACGCTGGGTGCCTTGGAGTGATTTTGCAATCACACCACCACTTTATAACGCTGCTTCAAAACTACGTTATCCACAAGGTTTAGACTTAATCAACTACTCAGAAGATCAATGGCAAGTTGATGTAGGTTTGGGCAAACGGTTGACACCTAAACTAGCTGTATCAGGAGTGGTTGGTTGGGATTCCGGTGCAGGTAACCCAGTCACTTCTTTGGGGCCTGTTGAAGGTTATTGGAGTGTGGGCGGCGGTGCTAAATATAATGTAACAGATGAATGGGCAGTCTCGTTAGGCGGAAAATATCTAATGTTTGGTGACGCCACTGGTTCATTGCCCGATGACACCATTGTCAGCAGAGCTGAAGATAATGATGGTTATGCTATGGGCGTGAAATTATCCTATCAAAGTCAATAATACTAAAGTTTGTATAAAAAAAACCTCGCTCTCAAATGAGAGCGAGGTTTTTTAATGCAAACCAAACTATTAACGCAAGTTTATTTTCATCTCATCAAATTGCGATTTAATGCGTTCGCTAGGCTCACCTGTTGCCAGACTCACCACAATAATAGCGATGGTACTTAGAATAAAGCCAGGAACGATAGCATATAACCAGTCGTTTAGTGGCGTTTCGCCTATGCTCATGCCACCATAAATCCAGAAAATCACCGTCAACGCACCGACAATCATACCTGCTAAAGCTCCATTGCGGTTCATGCGTTTCCACATTAAGCTGATGATGACCAAGGGACCAAACGCCGCTCCAAAACCTGCCCAAGCGTTTGACACCAAGCCAAGCACAGAGCTGTCAGGGTTAGATGCCAACATGATGGATATCACAGCCACGACTATTACTGAGATGCGTCCGACCAACACTTGGCGAGATTCGCTGGCATCTTTATCTAAAAATAGCTTATATACATCTTTGGTGAGCGAACTTGATACCACCAAAAGCTGTGAGGAAATGGTACTCATGATTGCCGCTAAAATGGCAGCCAATAAGAAGCCTGACACCAAGGGGTGGAATAAAAACTGCGTGAACAAGATAAAGATGGTTTCGGGATCATCTAAGGTCATGGCAGTTTTTTGCACATAGGCACGCCCTGCAAACCCAACCGCCAACGCTCCAATTAAGCTGATAATCATCCATGCCATGCCAATGTTACGAGCGGTTGGCACATCTTTGACCGAACGAATTGCCATAAATCGTACGATGATATGTGGTTGTCCAAAGTAACCCAAGCCCCAAGCCATTAGCGAGACAATCGCCATAAATCCAACCCCATTAGTGAGATTGAGCATCTCTGGGTCGATGTTTTGAATGGCAGTTGTGGTTGCTCCGATGCCACCCAAATCTGTAAACGCCACAATCGGTACGATTACCATCGCAAGGAGCATGATGACCCCCTGCACAAAGTCGGTCATCGACACGGCTAAAAAACCGCCAAACAAGGTATAAGCCACGACCACGCCAGCGGTGACCCACAGTCCTGTGCCATACGATAAATTGAGCGAGCTTTCAAACAACTTGCCACCTGCGACCAGACTGGCTGCCGTATAAACAGTGAAAAATAAAATAATCACCAACGCTGAGATGATGCGAAGCAAATGTGATTTATCAGCAAAACGGTTGGCAAAATAGTCGGGTAGGGTGATGGCGTTGTCTGCCACTTCGGTATAAACCCGAAGACGAGGAGCAACAATCAAATAGTTTAAAAACGCCCCAATCGTCAAACCGAGGGCAATCCAAATGCTTACGATTCCCGACGCATACATATAGCCTGGCAAACCGAGTAGCAACCAGCCTGACATATCTGACGCACCCGCTGAAAGAGCGGTGACCGCAGGGCTAAGATTACGCCCACCAAGCATGTAGCCTTCAGAGTCGTTGTTCTGCTTAAAATAGGCATATACGCCAATGCCAATCATGACCAAAAAATATAAGCCGAGCGAGAGAAGCACGCCCGTATCTATTCCATTCATAAAACCTTCCTTAGAGCAGTGGACAATCATCGAAAGGGTGTCAACTGCCTCAATAAAAAAACCATTATGTCATCGGCATAATGGCTAACTTTAAAAAATATGTAAACATCTAAGACAGTATTGTAACGCATCTGTTGCTATTAAGCGAAGGCAGTTTGTTACAGTGATTTATTCCAATAAGAATATGGGGAAACCGTCTTCCCGTGCTTATGGCTCATCATTTTGTTGAATATTAATCGGTGAAAGCATGTTCATGAGTGCATCCACAGTTGCCGAGCGAGTCAAATTCGGGTTTAGTACCACGCCTAAGTAACGCTGTAGTTCAATGGTTTGAGCCATATCGATATGAGCAATTTCTTGATTGATAAGCGTTTGCGGCAACACCGACCATCCCAAACCCACCGACACGAGCATGCGAATCGACTCTAGTGGATTGGTGCTCATCGTTGCATAGGGTTTCAGGTTGTGCTTGGCAAATTCAGCCAGCGTGATTTGACTGGTAAACGTGTTGGCAGCAGGCAAGATGGCGGGATAATGTGCCAGTCTTTCAAGCGTGATGTCGTGCTTATGTGCCAATGGTGAGATGGCTCCTGTCACGAAATATAATGGGTCTGACCACAGTGTATGATAGGTGAGGCGTTTGTCATAAACAGGCGGTAACGTCAGAAACGCCATGGACAATTCACCATCGAGTACCGCTTTATGGGCGGTCTCACTATCCACAAAATGCACGTCCAGTTGCACGGCTGGATAGGTCTGGATGAAATGTCGCAAGACGGGTGGCAAGTGATGCAACCCGATATGATGGCTCGTGCCAATCGTCAGTTTACCCGACACGGTGTGCTGCGAGTTTTGTATGTTGATTTTGAAATTATCGTAGTCTTCCAGCCAGCGTTTGGCGTGCGGTAACAACTCATTTGCCGCATCAGTGGGTACGATGCCCCGCCCAAGCGTATCAAACAGCGTCACCTTAAACTCATCTTCTAAGTTTTTAATCCGTTTACTCACAGCAGGCTGAGTAATAAAGAGTTTCTCCGCCGCATTCGAAATACTGCCTGTTTGCATGACCGTAATAAAGGTGTTGAGGTTGGTGGTGTTCATAAGGCTGGCTCGTTGACTGGCGATAAACAGATAACAGTTGGGTAATGATAAACTATAAATAATAAATCAAAAGTTTTTCAATCAATAAAAATCATCAATTTTAATTATATAAGTGAATTGTTATAATCACAACCTGCACATTAAGAATAATGTGTTTCAAAAATAAGCATCATTGCGGTGATCTCGACAGACACCAAAACAACTTTGGCAAAATAATATATTCAAATAGTTAGTTTAAATTACTTTAATTGCCAAGATGGACTTAATGATGTATGAATTGACGTAAATGTTAAGCTTATTGAAGTAGTACGCATGATTGCGATGTCTAGGTATAAACTAGATGTAAGATACAAGTGAAGAAGGAAAAATTATGTCCAGCCAGCAAAGTACCACCGCCAGCAAAACCCTTTACGACAAACTTTGGGATGCTCATTTAGTCAGTCAGCGAGATGACGGGTCAAGTTTGATTTATATCGACCGTCATTTATTGCATGAAGTCACCAGTCCGCAAGCCTTTGAGGGCTTGAGTCTCGCCAATCGGGAGCCATGGCGATTGTCGGCAAACATTGCCACGCCTGACCACAATGTGCCGACCACAACGCAAGAAAGATCTGAAGGTGTATCGGGCATTAAAGACGATGTGTCTCGCTTGCAGGTTAAAACGCTCGATGACAATTGTGATAAGTTTAATATCACTGAATTTGCGATCAATGACCCTCGTCAAGGCATCGTGCATGTCGTCGGTCCTGAGCAAGGCTTGGTATTGCCTGGTATGACGGTGGTGTGTGGCGATTCGCACACTGCCACACATGGGGCGTTAGGATGTTTGGCACACGGTATTGGCACCTCTGAGGTCGAGCATGTTTTGGCGACGCAATGCCTCGTGCAGTCCAAAATGAAAAACATGCTCATTAAAGTCGATGGTGAGTTGGGCGAAGGCGTGACCCCCAAAGATGTGGTGCTCGCAATTATTGCCAAAATCGGCACAGCAGGTGGCACAGGACACGCCATTGAGTTTGCAGGGCAAGTGTTCCGTAACATGAGCATGGAAGGTCGCATGACCGTGTGTAACATGGCGATTGAAGCAGGAGCACGGGTCGGCATGGTTGCGGTGGACGACATCACCATCGACTATGTGAAAGGTCGCCCATATGCTCCAACGGGTGAGGCGTGGGAAAAGGCAGTGGACTATTGGCAAACCTTGCATTCGGACGCTGACGCTCACTTTGACACCGTGATAGAAATGGACGGCAGTGAGATTGCTCCGCAAGTGTCGTGGGGCACGTCGCCTGAAATGGTGGTGGATGTGACGCAAACCGTGCCAACCTTAAACGACGCACGAGACGAGGTGCAACGGGAAGCATGGACACGAGCGTACGAATATATGGGATTGAATGAAGGACAACCGATTAGCGAGATTCAACTTGACCGTGTATTTATCGGTTCGTGTACCAACTCACGCATTGAAGATATGCGAGCGGCTGCCAGCGTGATTAAAGGTCGCAAAGTCGCAGACACCGTCAAAGAGGCGATTGTTGTGGCAGGTTCAGGGCAGGTCAAGCAACAAGCCGAAAGCGAGGGTTTAGACAAGGTGTTTGTTGAAGCAGGGTTTGAATGGCGCGAACCGGGCTGTTCAATGTGTTTGGCGATGAATGCCGATAAACTACAACCTAAAGAGCATTGTGCCAGTACCTCAAACCGTAACTTTGAAGGTCGGCAAGGCAACGGTGGACGGACGCATTTGGTGAGTCCTGCGATGGCAGCGGCGGCAGCGATTGCAGGTCGGTTTGTGGATGTGAGGGAGTTTTAAATGAATGAACCTACCAAAGCCAATGAGCGTAAAGCCCTTGTGGAGAGGTATTTAGCCAAACTGTCCGCTCAAGACCCTAATTTGTATTATGCTAGCACCAATGAAGTCGCTCGGGGTGTGCATACGATGCTTAAAGAACATACCAATCGCATGACTCCAGAAGAGCAACAGTTGGTGCGAAAACTAAGCATTGAAGATGTGGCAGTGATTTTAGGGTTTCATTAAACCTAATAATATTTGATAGTTTAAAAGAAGGAACAATATGCAAGCCTACAACACACAAACGGGCATCGTTTGCCCCCTTGACCGTTCAAACGTGGACACCGACCAAATTATCCCAAAGCAGTTTTTGAAGTCCATCAAACGCACAGGCTTTGGCGTTAACCTGTTTGACGAATGGCGATATCTTGACGAAGGCTATCCTGGACAAAATAACTCAAAACGTCCCCTAAATCCTGATTTTGTATTAAATCAACCTCGCTATGCGGGGGCGACCATTCTGCTGACTCGCAAAAATTTTGGTTGTGGCTCAAGCCGAGAGCATGCTCCGTGGGCATTGTCTGAATACGGCTTTCGTACCGTCATTGCCCCAAGTTTTGCCGACATTTTTTATAACAACTGCTTTAAAAATGGTATGTTGCCAATTGTGTTATCTGAAGAGATTGTCGAGCAGTTATTTGTTGAGTGTGAAGCAAACGTTGGCTATGAACTCACTGCTGACCTAGAACGGCAAGTGGTGATTACACCAAGTGGTGAGGAATTTGGCTTTGAAGTCGATGAGTTTCGCAAGCATTGTTTGATCAATGGCTTAGACGATATTGGCTTAACCTTGCAACAAAGCGATTCCATTGCAGCCTATGAAGCCAAAATGAAAGAAAAAACCCCGTGGGTGTTTGCAGAATTGGTTTAAGAATTTAAGTTTACTTTGTTGTAAGGAAGTAAGATGATACCTACGCAAAGGTGCTAAAAATTTTTAGACATCTAAAAGAGAATGACGAACAAGCTTTCATCCCCCTGTTGGTTTTTTTAGAGCTTAATTGGGTTCTAAAAAGTCGATATGATGTTGAACGTCAATCTATTATCGAAAGTTTTCTAATGCTTTTAAGTACCGAATTTATCAAGGCTGAAAATCATAATGAGTTAAAGCAAATGCTTATTGAGGCACGAGATAATAATTATGATTTATCCGATTTTCTAATTGCAATGCAGTGTCAGTTGGAAAATGCGATACCAGTGATTACATTTGACAATAAAGCATCGAATCATATGGCTTTTGAAAAAATTATATTAACCAATTTTAATTCTAAATTAATGTTCAACGTAAAACAAACTTCTATCCAATAAATACAGGAAAACCATGAAAATTTTAACCCTTGCAGGCGATGGCATTGGCACAGAAATTATGAGCCAAGCGGTTGCTGTTTTAAATAAAGTTAACGACAAATTTGAACTCGGTTTAACCCTCGATGACGCGTTGATTGGCGGATGTGCGATTGATGAGCATGGCGTGCCATTGCCAGATGAAACGCTTGCCAAAGCCCGTGATGCCGATGCGGTATTGCTTGGTGCCGTTGGTGGCTATAAATGGGACACCATTGAGCGAAGCATTCGCCCTGAGCGAGGTTTGCTAAAAATCCGTAGCGAGTTGGGTTTGTTCGCCAATTTGCGAGTGGCGAAGCTCTATCCCCAGTTGGCAGGGGCGTCAAGCATTAAGCCTGAAATTATCAATGGGTTGGATTTGTTAATTGTACGGGAACTAACAGGCGGTATCTATTTTGGTGAACCTCGGGGGATTGAGACGCTAGATAATGGCGATAAGCACGGCTATAACACCATGACCTACACCACGCCTGAGATTAAACGCATCGGTAAGGTAGCGTTTGAAATGGCTCAAACTCGTGCCAAAGCGTCGGGGAAAAAAGCTAAACTCTGCTCGGTGGACAAAGCCAACGTGTTAGAAGTGACTGAGCTTTGGAAGCAAACCATCACCGAAATGGGCGAGGCAGACTATCGCGACGTTGAACTGTCGCATATGTACGCCGACAACGCTTGCATGCAACTCATCAAAGACCCGAAACAGTTTGACGTGATGGTAACGGGCAATATGTTTGGCGATATTTTATCCGACGAGGCAGGTATGCTCACAGGCTCGATTGGCATGTTGCCATCAGCCAGTCTTGATGAAAACGGCAAAGGCATGTATGAGCCCTGTCATGGCAGTGCCCCCGACATAGCAGGGCAAGACAAAGCCAATCCACTGGCGATGATTTTGTCAGTAGCGATGATGTTACGCTACACGGTCAAGCATGAAGAGTCCGCGGTTGCCATTGAGCAAGCGGTGAGCGACGTACTGGATGACGGGCTACGCACGGGCGACATTTTGGACAAATCTGAAGAGGGATTGTCTTTAGTCGGCTGTCAAGCGATGGGTGAGGCGGTGTTGGCTAAACTGGCATAAAAGGCATTGAAGATAAATAAAAGGAATTGAAGATAAACTGTCACAATGTTAATAGCTTGTGTTACTTCTCTAACATTGTTTTTGGCACATTTTCTGGCATTGATAAATTTTTGCGGTATGCTTGTTTAACGTGTTATGAGTCATGCAAATCAATCAAATCACACAAACGCTTTCATTGAGATTTAATATGAAAAAATTAGCTCTAAAAACTTCAATATTAGTTGCCAGTCTGGCAGTGATGAGTTTAGGAATGAGTGCGGGCTATGCCAGTGGTGTCAGTCAAAAGTTTGATGGCGATGATGAAGCCAATTGGACATTGTCAAAAGTGTTGACGACCATTACTTACTCAACTGAAAATTTGTCTAGTACCGCTGAAAAAGTGAATGCCAGCTCGTGGCAATCGGGCACCAGCATGAACCAGATCATCGGAACCAAAGTGCAAGCCTTGCTAAACTGGCACAATCACGGTGTCGGGGCGGTAGATGGTAAATGGGGCAGAAACACCCGCAAAGCGATGCAAGCGTTTCAACAGCGAATGGGGCTTGAGGTCACCGACAGCATGAATCAGGAAACGTGGGATGCGTTGACTAAAGACAGCCAACTAGCCAATCAACCCGTCTTAGTTAATTACACGCTGAGTCAAGATGATGTGAACTTTAAAACGACCGACATTCCAGAAGATACCAAAGCCAAAGGTGAGCTTGAAGGTATGTATTACGAATCGGTACTTGAGGGATTGGCAGAAAAATTCCACATGGACACCGATTATTTAAAATCGCTTAATCCAAATGCCGAGTTTATCGCAGGCGAAACCATCATCATCTATAACCCTGGTACACCAACCACGACCAAAGTCACTAAAGTGGTGGCAGACAAGTCCACTCAAACCCTGTTTGCCTATGACTCTGATGGGAATATGGTTGCCAGCTATCCAACAACGGTGGGCAGTGCCTCGACCCCGTCACCAACGGGCACACACGGTATCAAAGTCAAGGTGTATGAGCCAAACTACACCTATACCCACGATGATGACTCACAAACCATCATCCCGCCAGGACCAAATAACCCTGTGGGTTTGGTGTGGATTGGCTTGACCGAGCCAACCTATGGTATTCATGGCTCGCCCGATCCTGAACGCATCAGCCGTCAAGCCTCGGCAGGATGTGTGCGGTTGACTAATTGGGATGCTAAGGTGTTATATGGCATCATCGATAAAGAGGCAACGGTTGAGTTTAAGTAACAATCGCAAAAATAGTCGCTTTATGCCTAAATAAATTAAAACCGCTAACAGAATGGTTAGCGGTTTTTTTATATTCGAAATGATTGCAATCGAGATTTAATTTTTACTACGATAAGTAATGCGACCTTTGCTGAGGTCATAAGGGGTCATTTCAACTTTCACCTTATCACCTGTCAAAATACGAATGTAGTGTTTCCGCATTTTGCCCGAAATATGGGCAATGATTTCATGCCCGTTCTCTAACCGTACTTTAAATAAGGTATTGGGCAAGGTATCAATCACTTCGCCTTCAAATTCAATAATATCGTCTTGTTTTGCCATAAGCGGTCAAAAAACCTGTTTCTTAGTAAGTAAAATTTGGGGCTTATTATACGCCTTTTGTCAAGCCAGCACAATTTTAAATTGCTCTTGTTAATTTGGAAGGTTAAGCCATTGTGGCGTGAGTGGCAAATCAGGAAGTAGCGTTTGCCATTTATCAGGATAATAGGCATTGATAAAATACAGCCCATCGGCTGAAGCAGTAGGCGGGGCAAGCGTGCGATCTTTGGCGTGTAAAATGCGTTCAAAATCATCTAAACTTTGCTCACCTTTTCCTATGGCATACAGCATACCCATGAGATTGCGTACCATGTGGTGCAAAAAACCATCAGCTTGAATGTCCAATACCAAAAATTGCCCATGCTCAAACAATTTGGCGTGATGCACATGGCGGATAGGCTGGCGAGATTGGCAATGCGCCGCTCGAAAGCTGGAAAAATTGTGCGTGCCGACTAATTGCTCTGTCATCGCTTGCATGGCAGACACGTCGAGTGGCTCATGCACGTGGGTGACTAAGTTTTTAAGCAGGGCAGGGCGATGGGTTTGGTTTAGTGTGATGTAACGATATCGTCGGGCTATTGCCTTAAATCTGGCATGAAAGTCACTCGGCATCGGCTCAATCCAACGTAGGGCAATGTCATCGGGCAACAGGCTATTCGCCCCCCGCATCCAGTTATGGCAAGAGCGGTTTGCCGATGAGATAAAATGGGCAATCATGTTGCCCGCATGCACGCCCGCATCGGAGCGACCCGTCGCCACCACCTCAATTGACTCATTAGCAATTTTGCTCAACACGTCCTCTAATACCGCCTGCACGCCCGTGACTTCCGCTTGTCGTTGCCACCCTCGATAAGCTGTGCCAACGAACTCAATGCCGATGGCGTAGGTTTGCGTAATTTGGCTGGTTTGGGGCGTACTGTGGTGTGTACCACTAAAGGCTATGGGTTGAGTGGTCATGAATTGGGCGTCTTCTCATCGAGTTGGTTTATGATTGACCGTATATGTCCACCGTTGGCGACGACGAGCAGGCGGCTCAAAGGCAAGTGTGAGCCAAAGCAGGCGGGCGTAAATCGCAGGTATGGTAAGCCGACCGCCCGATAAAACGTGATGCTCATATTGCCAGTTACCCGACGCATACGCATCACTCACACCACCATACGGGCATTGCGTGGTGCAAACCACCAAATGCCCAGCCTCATACAACGCATCTAATGCGGTAGCAACCGCCTCGCTTTGCGGAATATTGCCCGCTCCAAACCCGAGTAAAATCACCCCCGAGGCTGGTTGATTGGCAATGGTTTGCAATTGTTCAGCCAGCAAATTAGCATCGTTCGGCACGCAATAAACCGTATGAATGCGAGCGGTATCGGCACGAGATTGAATCGCTTCCAATTTAGCCATACTGTCATCAACCCAATGCCCACGACGCTGGGGTGGTAGCACCTTGCCATAGCTGGTGGCAGGATAGCCCGCCCGAAAATGCCCCGAAAATGCCATCAAATCGTGACTGTGAATTTTCTGCACGGTTTGAGCGTGCCATGCCTCACCAGCCATTGCTATTTTTACGCCCGTCTCGCCGTGCATTGCCAAACCCACCGCATCGTTTAGGTTTTGCCACGCATCGCTCGTGCCATCAATGACATAATCGTCAACCGTGTCTGCCACCACGTTCGCATCAAATAAGGGTTTCATGCTGGCGGTTAAAATTAGGCAAATGTCCGACCCTGCGAAAGCCTCACTTAAAAACGCCCCCAAATAACTGAGCGTATCCGTGCCTGTAATCACGACAAATTGCCGATTACCATCAGCGTATAAGTTCAAAATTTGCGTGTACAGTGCCACAAAGTCTTGTGGGGTCAGCTGTGAGCTGTCTTTCACCCACACACCATTTTTCCAGTCAATGGTGACAGGCAATTTGCTGAGATGGGTTGTCATCAGCTCGCTAAACGTGTCGGCAGGTAAAGGTGTGAGTGGCTTGCCGTGACTGCCAAACGTACCCCCAACATAAATAAGGGTGATGGGATTGTGTGAAGTGAGCGGTTTACGTTTAGACATAAATTTGGCGATTTTTAGGCAACGAAACGTCATTATAAAGGCAATACTAGCAATGACAAACAGTCCTAGTTATTTAAGGTGAGCTAAAACAGATGGTAATTGGCTCAGTCATTGGTTACGATAAACGTATAACGACGATGAGAAACGCATAACCTAGACAAACAAGCGAGCAACCGCCATGCCAAACGCCAATCAAGCAACCCAACCTCTTCCCCCAACAGAGCAAACTCAATCAACCCCATTCAATACCGACAACCTGCCGCTACACATTGCTACGCTAACCTGTGTTCGGGCAGGCAAAGTAATGCCGTTTACTCGTGAGCAAACCAGTGCCATTGACAAAGCACCGATTCAAGCCCCCGTCCAAGTCAATTTTATGGGGCTGGTTAGCGATGAGCAAGCCGACAGACGGCATCACGGTGGACCGCTTAAGGCAGTGCATCAAATGTCGCCCGCGACTTATGCCAAAATTAACGCTGAGTTTGACTTAAACATTACGGTAGGCACATTGGGTGAGAACTTAACCAAAACACCCATTAACGGAATGCCAGATTTGGATGAATCGGTGGTGTGTATTGGCGATGTGTTTCGCTATGGTGAAGAGGCTAATACAAACGCTGTTCAACTTCGCATCGTACAGCCCCGTCGTCCGTGTTTCAAGATTAATGACCAAATTAATCTCAATCGTTCATCGAAACATGAACTACCTAACATTGCCTCATGGGTATCGAAAAACGGCATTTCAGGTTGGTATTTTGAGGTAGTGCAGGAAGGTAAAATCAGCCATGACTTGCCTGTATATTTGGTTGAACGTCCATATCCGTTTGCGACGTTAGAAAAATTATGGCAACTGGTTAATCTGAGGGAAAAGGTTGAGGCGTCGGTGATTGAACCTTGGTTGGAAATTGACTGTTTAGAAGACAGTTGGAAAAAGCAATTAAGTCGAAAAATCAAAACCTAAAATTACCCCTAAACAAAAAATCCCCATAAAAAAACGCCCCATCAAAAGATGAGGCATTTAATTACTCAAAATTAATAACTTTCTAAATTGGTTTAGACTGTTCCATCACAAGGCAACCGAGTGCAGCAGATAGTGCAAATAGTACAGCAAGCGAGGTTAACACCGTGATGGGAAAGTCTAGGACAATTTAGCTAAACTGGTTCATCGTGTTCTTCTCACCGCCCGCTTTCAAAGCGTTGTCGCCAGAGAAGATTTCTTTATGATCATCACCGATGTCAGAACCTGCCATCGCTTGGTGCTTCACGCAAGAAACGCCTTCGCGGATTTCTTTACGCTGTACGCCAGCCACATACGCCAACATGCCTTCGTCACCGAAGTAACCTTTCGCAAGCTCATGCACGCTAAGAGCCGTAGTGTGATAAGTCGGCAAGGTGATGAGGTGATGGAAGACACCCGCTTCACGAGACGCATCACGCTGGAAGTTTTGAGCCAACTCGTCAGCCGCTTTATCAAGCTCAGTACCGTCGTAGTCTGCACTCATCAAGTTGTTCTTATCGTAGGCAGATACGTCTTTGCCTTCGTCTTCCCACTTGGCGATTACTTGCTTACGGAAGTTAAGCGTCCAGTTGAACGATGGGCTGTTGTTGTAAACCAGCTTCGCTTTTGGCTGTTGTTCTTTGATGCGGTCAACCATCGATTTGATGTGAGCCACGTCAGGTGTTGGCGTTTCGATCCAAAGTAGGTCAGCACCATTTTCAAGGGCGGTCACACAGTCAAGCACAACGCGGTCAATGTTCGTACCTTCACGGAATGAATACAAGCCATTTGGCATGCGAACTGGGCGAACCAATTTGCCGTCACGCTTCAAGAGTACGTCGTTTTCACGAGCGTCAGAGATATCAATTTCTTCAACTTCTAAGAAGTCGATGTATTTAGAAGCAAGATCGCCTTTTTCTTGCGATACTGGGATTTTCTGCGTGAGCGATGCACCTTCAGAGTCGGTACGAGCAACGATAACGCCGTTATCAACGCCCAGCTCCAAGAACGCATAACGGATGGCGTTAAGCTTAGCAATAAAGTCTTCGTGCGGTACAGTTACTTTACCTGCTTGGTGTCCACACTGCTTGGCATCTGACACTTGGTTTTCGATTTGGATGGCACAAGCACCCGCTTCAATCATTTGCTTAGTAAGCAAATAAGTGGCTTCTTCGTTACCGAAACCTGCATCGATGTCAGCAATGATTGGCACAACGTGCGACTCAAAGTTATCAATTCTGCTTTGGATTTCAGAAGTGTCTTGACCTGCGTCTTTAGCAGCGTTCAACTCACGGAACAAGTCATTTAGCTCTTTGGCATCTGCTTGACGAAGGAAAGTATAAATCTCTTCAATCAACGCTGGCACGGCAGTTTTTTCGTGCATAGATTGGTCAGGTAATGGACCTAACTCAGAACGAAGGGCAGCGACCATCCAACCTGAAAGGTAGATGTATTTTTTAGAGGTGGTGTTAAAATATTTTTTATTGGCATACATGGTTTGCTGAGCGATAAAACCGTGCCATGCACCCAATGACTGAGTGTATTTGCTACTGTCTTCATCATACTCTTTCATGTCTTGACGCATGATGTCAGCAGTATATTTTGCGATGTCCAAACCTGTCTTGAAACGGTTTTGAACCATCATACGAGCCCCATCGGTCTCGCTGATGTTTTGCCAGTTGCCATGTTTTTGTTTTAATTCACGAATGTGGTCGATGGCAGAAGTATAAGTTGACATAAAGTCTCCTAAATTGGAATGAGGGTAAAGATTTGGCAGATTTGAATGAAAGTTCAATTTGAAGTAAAACTAACATCAAACCTGAGAATCTTATCTTGCATCTTTAGGGTAACAAACCCAGCATAATTTAGCCAGTTTATGAATGTTATCTTTGGTATTTATTTGATTTATAGTTGAGTAAAATCGGGCTATAATAAGCTCATCGTCACCATAAAAACTGAGAATACCCCATGAATTTGCAACGGGTCGATTTGAACCTATTGGTCAATTTAGATGTGCTATTGCGAGAAAAAAATGTCACCCGTGCTGCCGAGCAGTTGGGCATCACGCAACCTGCGATGAGCAACATTTTACGGAGACTGCGTAAACTGTTTAATGACCCGTTGCTTGTGCGATCGAGCGAGGGTATGACCCCAACCGAGCGAGCGTTGGAATTACAACCTCGAGTGCGAGAAATTTTAAGCGAATTGTCACAATTGCTCGAACCTCGCACCGAATTTCGCCCTTATAGCACCTCTCGGGTGTTTCGCATCATGACCTCCGATTATGCCGAAGCCACGCTGGTGCCTCGCTTGGTCAAAGCCTTGCGTAGTGAAGCCCCCAACGTGATTTTGGACTTTTTGACCCCGTCCGACGTGTCGTATCGAGACATGGAGCAAGGGCGGGTAGATTTGGCGATTAACCGTTTTAATGAAATTCCGCAAAGTTTCCATCAGGTGCTGGTGTGGCGGGATACGTTCAGTTGTCTGCTGTCTGCCGATAGCCCCTATGTCAACCGTTTTAATCTCAAAAATTATCTTAAAGCTCAACACGTGTGGGTGTCCAAAACTGGCATGGGCGTGGGGTTTGGTGTGAATCCCGACAAGTCGGGCGGTTTGGGATCAATTGATCAGGCGTTGGAGCGAATCGGGCAAAAACGCCATATCAGTGTGTTTACTCGCCATTACCAAATGCCTGCCATGCTCGCCGCCAACAAAGATCTCATCGCTACTTTACCAACACGGGTCGCACGGATGCAAACGCATAACGACAGCATTGTGATGCGAGATCCGCCATTTTTTATCCCTGAGTTTGAGCTGACGATGGCGTGGTCACCCCTGCTTCAGCACCACCCTGCCCATCGCTGGTTACGTCAGCTGATTTTGCACGTTGCAAGGCAGGTGGTCGCCGAAGAGGAGGAAACCGTACCGACGCATAATGACATTGGCGTGAGTAAGCCATTGTCTAACATTCGGGTGAATGAGGGGGATTTTTAACAAGAATGTTCCACACTGTAGGCAATGCCAATTCAAATTATCATGGCATCGACCAAAAATCAGAACCTAACCAAAACCGCCGTGCCGTTATCATAAGCGTTTCCTTTTGAGGCATAAACCTCACGCTTAAGCGTTTTGAGCCATGCTTGCAAATCGGTGTTCTGCGATACGGATTGCCACTGGTCGCACGGCACAAGGTCATGAATGCCGTCCGAGCACACCAGCAAACAATCGCCAGCTTGAATGGTCAGCGTTTGGCTGGCGTGTTTGGGGGCGGGTTCATGGGTCATTTCGTGGTCAATGATATAGCATTCAGTAATGGCATATAGCGAGCCTGCCATACCCTCTTTATTGAAATCCTGCGGATTAGGGGTCACGCCCGTTTGCATTGCCTGCTCCAGCACCATCGCATTCATCACGTTATGGTCAACCGTCAGGCATCGCCAACCGTTTGCTTTGCCTTCATTTAAGTTGCCGTCGCTTGATGGGTCTGTCTCGTCGTGGTCTAAACGGTGCAAATACACTCGAGAATCCCCCACGTGCTTGATGGTGAGTTTGTTGGGGTCATTCGGTAGGCGATAAACCAGTGCCAGCGTACTGCCTGCCCCCGTGTAGGCTTTTGGGGCTTGGCAAACACGTTGATGCAGGGCGATAAGATCAAACGGTGGTTGGGTTTCGGATTGATCTAATGATTGCGTATCCATAAACGCTCGCCACTGTTCGGCAATGACCTCGGCAACCAAACTTGAGGCGTGTTGCGATTTGTCCGACATACCCAAACCATCGGCAACCGCCACACAAAAGGCATCGGGAATAGTTTCGATTGGGGTCATGCCAAGGTCGGTTTGGTAATAGTCGCCACCTATGGCAAAGGCATCTTGTTGCAGTCCGCTATGAGCATTACCAATAAAGGTCAGGGCGGTGACTTGAACGGTTAACTGAGCGTGCGATTGAGCGATAGACATGACGAGTTCCTTTTAAGGCAGGGTTAGGATAGCAAACAACCTCACAATTTTTTTATGAGGTTTGGATTGTTTTAACGACATTAATTGTCGCATAGAATTGTAAATTGGACGCAGACGGTACAAATTCATCTTAACCACTATCGCCAGCATACCGCCATCGTGCTAAGATAACTGTCCTAATTTTTGTGAACCAAGTCGCAATTTTTATGTCCAACACGCCTGTTACTTCTGCTCAGCCCTCACCCAAAATTGATACTCGGTTGTGGTCAACCAAAGCCCGCAACCTCTCGCCGTATGTGCCGGGTGAACAGCCCAAGCATGATCATTTGTGCAAGCTCAACACCAATGAAAACCCTTATCCGCCATCGCCTAAAGTTGGGCAAGCGGTTGAGGCGATACTGACAAACGGGGCGGATGCGTTGCGGTTATATCCTGACCCTGAGTCCGATGGACTTCGGGAGGCATTGGCAAACTTGCACCATGAGCATGGCATTGATGCAAGCAATGTCTTTGTCGGCAATGGTTCAGACGAGGTTTTGGCGTTGGTGTTTGCCTGCTTTTTTATGAAAGAACGCCCGCTACTTGCTCCCGATATCAGTTACAGCTTTTATCCTGTGTACGCTGAAACGTTTGGTGTGCATATGGTGAAAATTCCGCTGAGTGACGATTTTTCAATTGATTCTGACGCTTATCGTCAACCCTGTTGCGGAATTATTATCGCTAATCCTAATGCCCCGACAGGGTTGTTGCTTGGGCTCGATGCCATTCGTAAGCTGGCGAGTGAGCACCCGAATGCGGTGGTGGTGATTGATGAGGCGTATATCGATTTTGCTACGGATAGTGATGAAAGCAAGCAGGGCAATAGCCCTTCGGCAGTGGCGTTGGTAAAAGAGTTTGACAATTTAGTGGTAACACAAACCTTTTCAAAGTCTCGCTCATTGGCAGGGTTACGAGTGGGGATGGCGTTTGCCGATGCGTCTCTCATTGAAGCATTGACCCGTATGAAAAACAGCTTTAATAGCTATCCGCTTGATAGATTGGCTCAAGCAGGGGCGATGGCGAGCGTGCAGGATGAGGCGTATTTTGCCAAAGTTTGCCAGCAGGTCATCACATTGCGAGAGACGTTGGCGAGTGAACTGGCAAAGCTAGGCTTTGAGGTATTGCCATCACAAGCCAATTTTGTGTTTGCCAAAGTGCCGACAACTTTGTTAGATGGCGATGCCGAGGCGGTGGCATTGGCACTCAGAGAACAAGGGATTATCGTACGGCACTTTGCCAAGCCTCGGATTGATGAGTATTTGCGAATCAGCGTCGGAACCAGTGAGCAATTAAAACGGTTAATCGAGGCGTTAAAAGTGTTGGTTTAGGGGTCTTTAAATATCCAATGGCTGAGTGACTTAAATAAGTTCCGAGTCGCCCGTTTTCGCTTGACTTCGCTCATAGGTACTTCGCTTCTAGATACTTAGTTTATAGTTTCTATGGTAATAAATATTTTGCATATTGAGCCATATCCTCAGGCAATTCGGCTTCAATTACTTCATAGTCAGGAATTTCAAGTTGCCAAGCGTGCAAGCAAAGTCGCCTAACGTCGGCAAATGCTTGCCCGTTACCTTCAATCCAACCCGCAATCCAAGTCGGGTGATATTTGTCATCACCCAATAACGGATGCCCAAGATGAGCCAAATGCACCCGAATTTGATGCGTGCGTCCTGTCAGCGGACTGGCTTGAATCAAACTGACCGCTTGCCCTGATAATTCAAAGCGTTTTAGCACTTTGCACTGGGTTTGGCTGGGTTTTGCATCGCCTGACTTGTCGCCTTTTTTTGTGTTGTCATCTACCTTCACTCGTCGTTCGCCGTTTGGCAACGTGTAACGACGTAGTGGAGCATCAATCAAAAACTCATCCAACACAGGTTGTCCTTGCACCACGCATAGATAATGTTTTTGGATAGTTTTGTCTCGCAAATGCTGTTGTAAAGTCTTGAGCGTCGAGCGTTTTTTGGCAATCATCAATAGTCCTGACGTATCTTTGTCAATGCGATGCACCAGCTCCAAGTACGACTTGCCTGTGGCTTCTCGTATGGCTTCAATCACGCCAAAATCCACGCCACTACCGCCGTGCACCGCCATTCCCGACGGTTTATTTAGCACTAATAATCCTTCGTCTTCATAGACAATTCGTTCTAGTAAGCCATCAGCAAATTCTTGGCTAATGATGGGTTTGGCACGAGTGGCAAGGCGAACGGGGGCGATGCGAACCACGTCACCTCGATACAGTTTATCGTGCGGTTTGCACCGTTTGTTATTGACCCGTACTTCATCCGAACGAATAAGGTTATACACATGCGAGCGGGGCAACCCTTTAAGCCGAGCCAGCAAAAAGTTGTCAAGGCGTTGCTCATGCTGGTTGCGGGTCACTTCCAAATAGTTGACCTGCTCAAAATTGGCAATGTCCGCATCAGCAGATTGGGGATGATTTTTGCTATTGGGCTTTGAGTGATGAGGATTGTGAGCGGAATTAGACATATAGAAAAATGTGGGCTATGAATTTTGATGGTGTTGGATGCGATAATTTGCTATAGTCTAGCACGCTAGTATGGCTAAGTTTGCCAATAGATGAATTTAGCGTTGTTAGCCCCAAAATATTTTCTATCATATTCAACATTGAAAAATTGTCACACGGTGTTGTGCGTCAAGATGCGTTGAATAGGTAAAGCAGTGTTCAATGGGTTGCCCGATAGGCTTGATAACTTTGTGAGGCGGTCAAACTGGTTTGGCGATGTCGCATGCTAGATGGCGACGTTGATTTAAAATAAGTGTCCAGTTTGCCATATAAGCCCCGTCTTATAAGGTTATTTGACTTGTACTTAGCACCCCAATTGACAACAGTTAATAAGAGAATAAGAGACGACCAATATAACCAACCTGAACCCGATAGATTTGATGTGCAAGGTCAAATCAATTGCTTATAAATAAAGTTAGCCCTAGTAGCCCTAGTCAGATAAATGCCAGACAATAGGATTTACGACCCTATCTGAGTATCAGTTCATTTAGCATAATGATTAAGGTTAGCGTCATAGCAAGGGCAGTGCAAAATAGCAGTACCGTTTTGGCGTGTATTGTTTTGCCGTAGGTTCATATGGGTTAAAAAGTAAAGGTTGATGGATGATAGTGGTCATAAAATCCAAAGGTAAGATGATGTCAGCAGTGCAAGTGCGGTCATCGACTGTTATTTTATTGATGTTAAACTAATTTTTTTATATTTAATACTTAGATAATTTGAATCAATTTGAGCCTTGTTTGTCTGTTATTTAATTTCTATTTACTGCTAGCTAACTGCTAAACCTTATAATGATTCGTTAATATGTCATTTATTTTTAACAAATTATTAACTGGTTTAAGTCTGCCTACCTATTCCTTCCATCCACTGATGTCGCTTTTATGCGTCATCCCGACTCATCCCATGTGCCAATTTTTCACCGCAAACCCATAACGTTTGCGGTCACTAAAATTAGGACACACCATGAAACGCATTTTAATCAACGCCACGCACGCCGAAGAGATTCGAGTGGCTCGATGCAAAGACAATCACCTTTACGATTTTGACTTAGAAAATCGCACCCGTGAGCAAAAAAAATCCAACATTTATAAAGGGCACGTGACCCGTGTTGAACCATCGCTTGAGGCGGTGTTTGTCGAGTATGGCTCACAGCGTCAAGGATTTTTGCCGATTCGGGAAATCGCCAGCGAATACCTAAACGGCAACCCTCGGGATGAGAATATTAAAAAGCTCATCAAAGAGGGCGATGAACTGATTGTGCAAGTCGAAAAAGAAGAGCGGGGCAACAAGGGTGCGGCGTTGTCCACTTATGTGTCGCTGGCGGGACGCTATTTGGTACTGATGCCAAATAACCCCAAAGGTGGCGGTATTTCTCGCCAGATTTCGGGCAAAATGCGAGACGACATGAAGCAAATGCTTAGAAATTTGGACATGCCCAAAAGCATGAGCGTCATCATTCGCACCTCAGGCATTGGCAAAACGCAAGAAGACATGCAACACGACCTCAATCACTTGCTCAACATTTGGCAGGCGATTGGCGAACAAAACAAAAATTACCCGTCGCCCCGTCTTGTGCATCAAGAAGCAGGCGTGGTCACCCGTGCGGTACGGGATTATTTGCGAGACGACATTAGCGAGATTTGGATTGATAACGAAGATGCCTTTGCTGAGGCGGAAACCTTCGTTCGAGCCGTCATGCCTAAGCAAATTGATAAGCTACGCAAATACACCGATTATGAGCCGATGTTCTCTCGCTTTGGCATCGAAAAACAAATCGAAACCGCCTATCAGCGGGAAGTGCGATTGCCGTCGGGCGGTTCGATTGTGATTGACCAAACCGAAGCTTTGGTGTCGATTGACATCAACTCGGCTCGCTCGACCAAAGGGGCGGATGTGTCGGAAACGGCATATCATACCAACCTCGAAGCGGCAGATGAAATTGCCCGTCAATTGCGTTTGCGTGACATGGGGGGACTCATCGTCATCGACTTTATCGACATGAGTGGCAGTAAACATCAAAAAGATGTCGAAAAACGCCTTGTCGATGCCACCCGTTATGACCGTGCACGGGTGCAATTTGGTGAGATTTCTCGCTTTGGCTTGATGGAAATGAGCCGTCAGCGGTTGCGTCCGTCGCTTGAGGAATCCACAGGTTACATTTGCCCCCGATGCAATGGCAATGGCATGATTCGGGACTTGCGGTCGTTGTCGTTGTCCATCATGCGGCAAATTGAGCAAATCGCTTTGCGTGAGCGACATGGTGAGTTGCAGGCAGAAGTGCCTACGGATATTGCGGCATTTTTGCTCAATGAAAAACGAGAAAGTTTGGTCTATCTTGAGCAGGACAGTGGCACTCGCATCACCATTTTACCCCATGCTCACCTTGAATCGCCTAACTTCAATTTGCATTTTAACCATCATGGTTTCGCCCCGTCCAGCTATGAGCGGGTGACTGATACGCAACTGCAAGAAACCGTAGATAGAGGCTATGAGGTCAACTGGCAAACGTCAGAAACCGAACGCCCTGAGCAACAACCAACTCGTCCGCCTCGGACTAATCCAGAGGCTGGGGTAAATGGCAATCAGAATAGCCAGCACGGTGCAACGCCAAAGCAGTCGTCGAAACAAACCTCACATAATCAAAAGCAGTCAAATCAGCGAAAAGAGCGGGATTCGGATACTCAGCGTTCTTCCGCCAATCAGTCTGCCACTCAAGTTGCCTCTAACCCAGCCCAGACCCAAGCTAAACCTGAGGCAGTGGCATGGTTATCCAATCTGTTTGCCCCAACCCCGCAAGCTCAAACTGCACAAACCGTGAGCAGTGCCGATGCGGCAGAAGCCATTGAAGCCATTGTGAATGCAGGCGGACAAAGTCGTGGCATGTTCGGGCAACTCGCCAGTACACCTGCTACCACTTCAAACGCTCAAACCTCTGAGCAGAGCGACGATTCACAAGATGAGTCGCGAGATGATGAGCGTCATCATAAAGACCGTAAAGGCAAAGGTCGTAATCGCAAAAATGACCGTCGCTCTCGTAAGTCCGATCGTTCTGATTCAAAATCAGAGCGTAAGTCAGATAAGTCCAGCAGTAAATCAGATGACCGTTCGCAACAAGACGCTCGCAAAGACCAGAAAAATGATTTGCCCAAACGTGAGCCAAACAGTCGCCGTGACTCACGTGGGGCGGTAGAACGGGGTGAGGCTCGTCCATTCGACAAAGAGAGCAGTAAGGACAGTGGTCAAGCGAGCAACCAAACTAGCAAAGACAAGCAGACTGCCAAGACAAAGTCCGAGCATAAATCATCCAATCCTGATGAGGTGAACTTACGGGTCAACCAAGCACCAAGCCCGCTTAAAGAGCAAGACGTGGTACATCTATCGCTTGATGATAGCAAACCTGTTAAACAAAAACCCAGTGAGCGAACAGAGCAGGCAGAAAGAGCGTCAGATACGGTGACAAAAGAATCGTCAACGTCATCGCAGACCAAGACAACGCATGATGCGGTGGCACAAAATTCTGATGATGTAGCTACAAGCAATGAACGGATCAGCGGGAAATCTTTGGACTTTACTGAGCAAGATGTGTTTGCCGAACGTTATGTGACTGCTCAAAAGTATGGGCAAGCCAGCAATGACCCCCGTGTGGTGCGAGCCAAGCATCAGGTTGAACAATCTAAAGGTCAGGAAGGTCAGTCAAGTGAGCAGCCTGCGAGTAAAACAAAAGAGCCCACGCTAATAGTTGGGACAGTAGGCGAGTTTATCGTCAGTGTGTTTGACGATGGTGCATCTCGCATCGAAAACGATGGCGTGATTGCCAGTTTCTTGCAAGCGTTGGCGACGGTGGGACAAACCTCGCAAGAAGCAACAGCAAACGATGTTCAAACCAATACGGCATCGAGTGCTGATGACGTAGAACAATTTAGCTTTGTTAACTATGGCTATGAACCATTGTCGGCAAGTGAACTGACACAATTTGCGGTGATGACTGCTCCCGTTGCCATGACCCAAGCCGAGCAAGGCAAAACTGAAGTGATGCCACGCCCAATCGGTAAACGTGCGAGCAATGATCCCCGAGGTCAGCACCCTGATTTTGTCGATAATGATGTTGATAATAAAGCCAATCAGGCTGATAAAAACGAGGTAAATGTTGATGCAACAACGTCAGCTAATCCCTCGGTTGAATCATCAGAAGGACAGGCAAACTCTGCCAACCCTTTAAGTCCGCTTGAGGTCATGCAAGAGCTTTTGAGCTTGACGACAGGACAACTCGTTGAACGAGTGCTGGGCGACGTGGGTAAGGACTTGATTGCGAGTGGCAAAACCGAAATGGCATTTTTACAAACGCTCAATCAGCCATTTGATGTACTCATGTCCGTCGCTGAGCAAGCCGAAGCCATTGTGACAGATGCACCTTCTCAAGATAAAGATGTGAAGGATGCAGACACGAAAGGTGCGAGCGATATAGAGCCAAAGTCGGTGCAAGCTCAAATCGCTGATGATGAGCAAGCTCCAGCTTCTGCGTTGACCTCACCCCATCACAGCGAATAGATTGACAATGCACATTCGACTGAAGATGGGAAAAGTGGCGACGATAAAAGCGATGAGTCACCTTTAGCGAAGGAACAAGCGGATGAACAGCCAAGCGAGAAAGCAACGACCACGCCCGAAACCTACCGTTCGATGATTGAAAATGTGGCAGGACAAATGGCTAGCGGTACAGCCAGCATCTTGAACTTGGTTGCTCCCAAGCCGAAAAAGGTGCCAGCTTCTCGCCGTCGCAAATCGGATGAAGATAAGGGCGAGTAAGGCGAGGTTGTTAAATAAAGAAATCACGGTACATGCCGTGATTTTTTTTATTTCTGATTTGTTATACTCGTTGTAGTTGGCATTATATATATTGGACATAAAGGGAAAATCATGGAACTCATTCAGGCATTTTTTGCCCAAATCGGCGATTTAACGTGGGGCTGGGCACTCGTTCCCATGCTGGTTATCTTTGGTTTGCTGTTTACGATTGTCGGCAGGTTCGCTCAGTTTAGATATTTTAAGCGTATGTTTTCTGTGTTTAAAAAGTCCGAGGCGTGCGAAGAAGGTATCAGTGATCGTCAAGCCTTGCTGGTATCCATTGGCGGACGTGTGGGCGGTGGTAACATTGCTGGCGTGGCGGTTGCCATCTCACTTGGCGGGCCAGGGGCAGTGTTTTGGATGTGGCTCGTGGCGCTTATCGGCATGATGACCAGTATTGTCGAATGTAGCCTCGCCCAGCTCTATAAGCGAAAAGACAGCGAAGGCAACTTTCGAGGCGGTCCTGCGACTTATATTTTGCACGGATTGGGTAAGGATTATAAATGGCTTGCGGTCATTTATGCCATCTCGTTGTTGTTGTCGTTTTCCATTGGTTTCGTGGCGTTTCAGGGCAACACGGTGGCAGGCTCTGCTCTTGAAAGCTTTGGTATTACCCGTTGGATTTCGGGCATCGTACTGGTGATTGCCGGTGGTTTCATCGTGTTTGGTGGCATTCAACGCATCGCCAAAGTCGCGGACGTGGTTATTCCCATTATGGCTCTTATCTATATAGCCATGGCATTAATCATTATTGGCATTAATATCACCGAATTGCCTGCCTTGCTGGTCATGATTGTCAAAAATGCGTTTGGTATTGAGTCTGTGGTAGGCGGTGGCATCGGTGTTGCCATTGAGCAGGGCATGAAACGGGGTCTATTCTCTAACGAAGCGGGACTTGGTTCTGCCCCCAACATTGCGGCAACGGCTTATGCCACGCATCCCGTTAGTCAGGGCATCTCACAGTCGCTATCGGTGTTTATCGATACCATCATCGTGTGTAGTGCCACTGCCTTTATGATTTTGCTCAGTGGGGTTTATCAGCCTGGTGCGGAAGTTGACGGCATTGTGTTGGCACAGCAAGCATTGACCCATCAATTGGGCGATTGGTCACAGTACATTTTGACCATTTCCCTGCTGTTATTCGCCCTAAGCTCCATCATGTATAACTATTATATGGGCGAAAACGCCATTAACTTTTTGGTGAATAAAAACACGAAAATGGCAACTTTGGTGCTACGCATCGTGGTGGTAGCGGTGCTGTTTTTGGGTGCGGTTGCCCCTGAAGCGACTGCTGTCTTCTTCTTTGCGGATCCGTTGATGGGCGTATTGGCATTGGCAAACTTGTTGGCACTTATCATGTTGTTCCCTCGTGCCAAGCGTTTGCTTGATGATTTTGCCGATCAATTAAAATCAGGGGTGAAAGTGCCGATGTTTGATGCTCAGGAATATGAAAAACTGGACATTGATTTAAGTGCGTGGGGCAAAAAAGCAGTTAAACAGGCTAAGGACTTAAAGCATAACTAAGGGTTTATCGTTTTTATAGCGATAGAAAACCGTCTTATTTTAAGGCGGTTTTTTTCATGCCAAAACGCCTTTTACCTCCAAAACTTCCCCCGCTTCATCTTCTTGCAAAATCCACGTTTCTTGCAAAGCATCCGCTATCCAGTCTTGTAAATGCTGATTTTCCAGCATGGTTTGGCAGTAGGCTTGCGTGGTCGGACGAAGTTTGATGTTTGAGGCGTTTGCATAGGTGTGAAGTCTTAATACCACAGGGGCTTGCACGCATCGGCAACCGTGCAATGGCGAAATAGCTCTCCTAGTGCGTCATCGGACTGGGATAAACAACGG
>JAAXIL010000002.1:0-3798 GCA_012270355.1 Psychrobacter sp. | reverse complement strand
TGTGAAGTCTTAACACTACAGGAGCATAAAACGCATCGGCAACCGTGAAATTGCCAAATAGATAGCCTTGTTCGTCATCGTACTGGGATAAACAACGCTCAAAAACATCTTCAATTTGTACCAAATCGTTGAGGCATCTCTCGCTAGGCGTGATGCGTGCGGTAGCCCGAATATTCATGGGCATCTCGCCTCATTGCCCTAGACCGTGCAAACCAAACTTCTTCCGAATTCATGGACGTAACAGCCGACCCAATGGTAAGCAACACGCCAAAGCCTAGCAATAAGATGGGAACGGTTTAATTTGAGGAAGTTAAGTTAGACATAGGCGACTCATCTTGTTAATTAGCAATATCAGCGATCATGTTCTAGGTTTTATTGCGTAGCAATAAAACAAGCGGAATGCCGACCACATACATCAGCACACTATAGGCAGCGGCAGGCAAAGCGATTTCGGGCAAAGCCTCACTGGTGTTCATGATGATAGGGGATAGGGCAATGGCAGCCGTGCCGTTTTGAATGCTCGACTCAATGGCAATCGTTTTGCTGTCATACCAGTTCAGCCCAAATAAGCGAGATGAACCAATACCAATGGCAAATAAGATGGCAATCATTGCCACTAAAATTGCCCCAATGCTCAAAACCTGTCCCTTAAAAGCGGGAAAATTGGTGGCAATAACGGCGATTACAATAATCACAAAGAATACAGTGGCGAGGCGTTCGAATAGTTTTCGAAATTTGCTTACAAAGTTGGGGACTTTATGACGAACCACCATACCAAGCAACACGGGCAGAGCAGTAATCAAAAATACAAGTAGCGACATTTTGGTCATACTCACCGATTGCGGTGCATCGGTCATAAAGTGACCATACGCCAGCACAATTAATAGTGGCAATGACACCATAGACACCAAACTGACCACCCCCGTTAAGCTTAGAGACAACGCCACATTGCCCTTACCGTAGTGGGTGAGCAGTCCGCTGGTAGTACCGCCAGGGCAAAAGCTGAGAAGCATGATACCAAAGGCGATGGCAGGTGGCGGACTGGTTGACATCACCAAGATAAAGGCGACCGTAGGTACGATGAGCATTTGATTAAAAATACCCATAAAAAATGCTTTGGGATGGGTCACCACTTGGCGAAAATCATTCACCGTAAGTCCAATGCCAAGGGTGAACATGATGTATGCCAACGCTAATGGCAATAGAGTTAATGCTAAGTTTTCCATCGAAACGTCCTTGTTCGAAAATAGGAGGCAAGCTTTGCTAACCTTGAGTATAGCGGACTGATTGGGCAAATGTGAAATAATCACTTGTTTCACATTCAGTCATTATTAAGCCCCTACGCTAGGCGGCTTAGCAGTATCATGACTGTCGTATGACACGCTTCTACGGATTGGTTGAACCGAAAACTTATACATTTCCACGTGTTTTTGAAGACTTTGCTGCCGTGACGGGGGTTGGTCATTGCTGCTGCTGGTATGGCAATGCATGCTTGGACAGGGCAGGCGTATTGAGATGCGTTAGGGTTGATTTTGGTCGGCATTTTGCTAGGGGCAGTGGCGGTATTTTTAATCAGTCGCAATCGAGATTTTTTGGTGGGTTACCGAGTATCGCAAGATATTCATGACTATGTCTTGCAGGAGTTATCTTGCCATGCGGACATAGACAGCGTGTCTTATATACATTTGGAATGGGTTGGTCCAAAAAAATTTTATTGTAGGGGCGGTGGACATTGCGGGAAATCAGTCGGAAAGTTAGATGGCACAAAAGTTTGAAGATATTGAAAACGAGTTTCGTGCCAACCCGTTATTTCAAGAAGCCATCTTAACGTTGTCCGTGCCAGTAGCACCTGCTTTATCCATCTCATAGACGCAGTTGTAGCAACGGCCGTTGATGCTAAAGTTTAAATTGTTGGCTTGAAATACTGACACTTGAAATACGGGTAAAAAAAAGCTATGGTTTAACCACAATTAAAAATAGCCACAGGGGCGTCAAGCGTTTGTTGTTTAAGTAACAATTTCGCTTGGCTGAGACGTACCCTTTGAACCTGATCCAGATCATGCTGGCGTAGGGAGTGCATTGCGGTCACGTCATCAAAGTTTGGCGTGACGGTTCGTATTTTCTCGTCTGCTGATTGTATCGTTAACCGTATGCAGTTTATGTATCAGTTAGGTGCAACAATTTGTACCAAGCCGATGCTCTCTTAAGGCGAGAACATGTCTACTCCTACCCCTTCTTCTACAGGCAAGCCGTCTGTCCAGTCTTGCAATCGTTCGAATCCAAACACGAATCGCAATCAACCCAAGCCATCTGCCACAGGCAAACTGGCGGGCATCAAACTGCCGTCGCCGTATGTCATGCTCCTGCTTGCTCCGTTATTGTGGGCAACCAGCAATGTCACGGGCAAATTGGGCAAAGGTTGGCTTACCCCTTACGAGATGACCTTTTGGCGATGGGGCATTGCCACATTGGTGCTAACCTTTTTCGCCCGCTCTATCATCAAGCAAGATTGGTACATCATCAAACAACATTGGCTATGGCTATTTGTGGTGGGTGGTGGCGGTTTTGCCTTGTTTAATATCTTGCTCTACAGTGCGTTTTCGTTGGGGGCGAGCGTAATCAATGTTTCCATCATCACCGCCCTTATTCCGTTTGGGGTGATCTTTTTTAGTGCCGTCATCTACAAAGACAAACCACATCTGCTTCAGTGGGTGGGCATTGCCATTGCCTTTTTTGGCGTGCTGTGGGTGCTGACCAAGGGGCAACCGTTTTTGTTTGACCAATACAGTTTGGCACTGGGCGATTCGTTGGCGTTGGTCACCACAGGCATTTATGTGGCGTATTCCATTGCCCTAAGGCACGCCCCCAAAATCCATTGGGCAAGCATGATGTGGGCAATGTGCGTGGCAGGGCTTATCGTGGCAACCCCATTTTATGGCTATGATTTGCTGTCAAATGGGGTGCATTTTCCAGACTGGCGAGGCTGGCTGATGTTGATTTATATTGCGATATTTATTTCCTTAATCTCTAAGCTGTTTTATATGGAAAGTGTGATACAAATCGGGGCAGATCGGGCATCACTGGCGATGAATTTGTTGCCCGTGTTTGGGGCAGTCATGGGCGTGTTGTTTTTTGCCGATGAGCACATGACGCTTAATCATATCATTGCCTTAAGTTTGGTGATGCTGGGTATTGGGTGCTCGGAATATGGGGCAACACGTCGTCGCAAATTTAAAATGGTATCTACGTCTTAACAGTTATCTATGTAATCCATTATTCAAATTTTTAACCATTCACTAAAAAAAGAGGCAATTTATGACCACACTGTCCCCACAATCTGCTACCCAATCGGTATCATTTTCGGACGACATTCGCTTGGCTATTGCTAAGGCAATTTCATCAGTCAAAACCGACAATCCACTGGTGCAAAACATCACCAACTTTGTTGCTATGAACACCGCCGCCAATGTGCTTCTTGCCATTGGTGCATCGCCAGCAATGGTGCATGCCACACCTGAAGCCCCCGAGTTTGTCAAAATCACCCGTGCTTTAACCGTTAATATCGGCACACTCAGCCAACCTTGGGTGGACAGCATGCTTGCCACCACTAAAGTCGCTCATGACGAAGGCATTCCGTGGGTGTTTGATCCTGTGGCGGTGGGGGCAACGGCATTTCGCCGTGACGTTGGGCATAAATTGCTGGCACACAAGACGACCATCATTCGGGGTAATGCGTCGGTATTCATGGCACTGGCGGGCGAGGCAGGACAGTCGAAAGGGGCAGACGCAGGCGATAAT
>JAAXIL010000126.1 GCA_012270355.1 Psychrobacter sp. | reverse complement strand
ATTGGGCAGGTTTTGCACGACCTCACCCGACACAGTTTTGCTCATGATCGGATGCACACGCCTTGTCGCATCAAAGCGGGCGACCAACACGCCCTCTTGAGCGGTGACGTATAAAATTTTAACGACGTTGTCGCCATAGGTTCGACGCAAATCATCGTTGATGCTAGCAAAATTGGACAAGTCCGCACGAGGCGTTCGCACGTCCACGCCCAATGCAATGCGAGACGTGTCCCCGACCTCAAACAGTTTTGCCACTGCATCGGGCACGAGCGATAACGGCATGTTGTCGATGGCGTGATAACCAAAATCCGCAAGCACATTCAGCACCGAGGTTTTGCCTGACCCCGACCGCCCCGATACGATGATGATTTGCAGGTCATCTGTGTGATTGGCTTGGACATTGGTCTGACTTTTGGGTGCCGTGTTGTCTGGACTGTTGTTCTGTGTAGACATAAATTTATCTAAGTTGGATTGCACTGTTGACGTGATTAGACGGTCTCACATTTAAGCCCGACGACCGCTAGATTTTCAAATACCCTGTCAAAAAAATGTTAGACGAACATTAGCCAAATAAATGAGCTATCCTGACCCATCATATTTATTGGCAATTTATTTGGGGGCTTGGATTAGACTTCAACATTATCCAGCAACCTTGCTTTGCCTAGCTTGGATGCGGTTAAAATCACTAATTTTTCTGACGCATTCAGCTTACCCTCTTTGGTAGTTACTTCCCCCAAATCTTGGCGTTTCACCTCTAAATAATCCACTTCAAACCCTGCGTCATCAAGTTGCTCTTTGGTTTGTTGGAGTAAAGTTTGCAATGCGACCAAAGTGAGTGCATCAGACTTTTTCAGACTGCGAATATTGTCTGCCAACCGATTGAGTTCTTGGTTTAACGTTGGGGCGATGGCTCGCTCGGCATCGGTCAAGTATTGATTGCGGGAAGACAATGCCAACTCATCATTGGCTCTAACAATTGGCACGCCAATAATTTCGATGGGATAGCTTAAATCCCTTACCAATTGGCGGATAATGGCGAGTTGTTGGTAATCTTTTTGCCCAAACACGGCAACGTCGGGTTGAACGATGTTAAACAGCTTGCTAACCACCAAGCCTACCCCATCAAAATGAGTTGGGCGAGATTGTCCGCATAATAGTGTGCTCACCTCGCCTGCCAGCACTTGCGTGGGCGGTGGCATGACAGGGTACATTTCTGCCACGCTTGGGGCAAAAATAAAATCCACGCCTGCATCGTTTAGTTTTTTGGTGTCAGCTTCCAAGGTGCGGGGGTAGCTGTCTAAATCTTCACCTACGCCAAATTGAGTGGGATTCACAAAGATGCTGACTACCACAATATCAGCGTGTTGTTTGGCAATGTCAACCAGTTTGAGATGCCCATCATGCAAATTGCCCATTGTTGGTACAAGGGCGATGGTCTGCGAGGGGCGATGCGGTTTTAGAGCGGTGCGTAACTCTGAGATGGTGGTAAAGGTGGATGTCATAACTATAGGCAAACTTTAGAAACAAGATTGTAGAAACAAGATTGCCTGATTGTAAAATAATTTGGCATAAATAAACACCGCCATCCTGTAACGAATGGCGGTGCAGAATTGTTATCGTTTTAAACTGGCATTAAGCAGGTTGCACCATCGCTCCGATATCCGCTCCGATATCATCTCTGACAGCATTGCGAAGCAGTTGGCGAGCTTTACGGGTTTTGGAACGGCTTTTGCGTTCGACTTTGGTTTTATACTTGCGAACTTGGCGATCGAGCTTATCAGCCATTTCCCCAATGGCTTGATACATGTCATCCGAATAGGCTTGCACAAACATTTCTTGACCTGCGACACGCAAAATGGCTTCTGCCTTGTGGTTATTTTGACCACTGTGGCTAGAATCAGAGTGGTGATTGTCGAGTGATAAAATCACTTTGATGCTTTGGATTTGATCAAAACGGCGTTCGACTTTAGCAAGTTTATCTTTGACCGCAGATTCCATAGCGTCGGTGATTTGAATGTGGTGACCGTTGATTGACATGTTCATGATGTACGCTCCGTTCATTGGTGTTAGCAGTAAAATAAATGGCTTAACATTTAGAAAATTATAATTAACAACAATAGGATTATTATAAATAATTTCAATGGGTTATATATATCTTAACGCTAACTGTCATCCCCAATTTGGCCACTCCAAATTTGGGTGACGCATTCAATTTCTCACGAAATACGAACTTGAGCAAGCCTTATTTATGTAAAAAAATGTAATTATGTCTATCAATGCCATATTAGATGGCTATAATGCGAGATTTTTTTATTTTTCGGCAGATTTAAAACTTTTGCTTGCGCTGAGTCGATGAGCCGATATTCATGGCTTCACGGTATTTGGCAACCGTGCGTCTAGCGATGTCGATGCCTTCATCAGCGAGGTACTTCTGAATGGCACTGTCGGATAGCGGTTTTTTGGGGTTTTCGGCTTTGATGAGTGACTCAATCATGGCACAGATGGCGGTTGAGGACACGTCGCCGTCACTGCCTGAGACGTGTGAGGAAAAGAAGTGTTTGAGCGAAAATAAGCCTTGCGGTGTGAGGATGGTTTTGCTGGTGGTAAGGCGAGATACGGTGGATTCGTGCAAATCTACCTCGTCGGCGATGTCGCGTAGAATCATGGGTTTCATGGCAGTCGCTCCCTCAAGCAAAAAAGCTTGCTGTTTTTGGATGATGCAGGTGGCAACTTTGAGTAGGTTTTGGTTACGCTCTTCGATGCTTCGGATAAACAGGCGAGCGTCGGTCAGATGATCTTTAAGATAGACGTTATCGGGGCTGTCATCGCCTCGCTTAATTAGGCTGGCATATTCTTGATTGACCTTGAGTTTAGGCAAAGTGTCGGGGTTTAGGCGGACTTGCCATGTAGGGTCATCGCCATTTGCTTCATCTATCAGACTTACAAGCACGTCAGGAATGTCATAGCTGTCAGGTTCTAAGCCATAATCGGGCTGAGAGGCAGTAAAGCTTAAGGCAGGATTTGGGTTTAGTGTACGAATGAGGGCGAGGCAATCGGCAATGTCGCTTTTTTTAACGCCCGTTTGGGTGGTCAAGGCAGAAATGTTGTTGCTCACCAACAGGTCATGACCGTATAGCAGGCGGATGGCGTCATCTCTATAGGCGGTATCTTTTGGCAATTTTCTCAGTTGGATTTGTAGGCATTCGGCAAGGTTGCTTGCTCCCACGCCAAGCGGTTCGCACGACTGGATAACGTGACGCACCATGTTGATTTGGTCAATATCAATCGTGTCTTCCCATTGATAAAAACTTGCCATCACACCCAAACTTTGAGCCAGCTCTTCCGAATCAAGCTCAATAAATCCTCGTTCGTCCATCGCATCGATGAGGTAATCAGCGATGAGCAAATCAATGGCTGATAAATGCTTGAAATTTAGTTGCCAACGCACATGGTCTTGCAAACTCGCCTGCGTCGCCCCTTGATAGTCGTCAAAATCACTCATGTCGGGACGAGCCAAGCCCGTCGGCTCGGCAGAATGGGTATAAATGTCGTCCCAATCGGTATCAACACTCAGCTCGCCCAAACGGTCCAAAGCTTTGCCTGAATGACTATCTAAATAGCTGTCTTGCGATAGGATGTCATAAATGTTGTCATGGTCGCCGCTGTGATTATCCTCATTATTACTGGTCGTGGTGCTGGTTGTGTTATTGGATGCATTGTTTGCGGAATTAGAAGCGGCAAGGTGGTGCTCGCCTAACCCATCACCCGTCAAGTCGGCTTCATAGGTATCTGTAAAATCATTATCCAAACCTGCATCAAAGTCCCCCTCATAACCATAATCATTGTCATTGTTATAGTCGCTACTTTCTCGAACTTCGTCATAAGCCCCATCGAGCGACTCAGAAAACGCATCGGCAGACACGCCCTCTTCCTCAACCCGTTCGAGTAGCGGATTGCTGTCGAGCTTGGCTTGTACCTCTTGTTCCAGCTCAAGGCTCGACAGTTGCAACAGGCGAATGGCTTGTTGCATTTGTGGGGTGAGTTTTTGCGATGTGGATAGGTTAGTCCCCAATCCAAATGAGATGCTCATAAATTTTATAATGTCACACTTTTGATGCGTTGAGGTTAACAAAAGTTATGCAAATTCGCATCAAAATCTTTTTGAAACCCTTTTGTTTTAGCAAAAAATCGATAAACTGAATAAAACTTCTGATAAATTTATCCGCTTATGTTGACTTCCCTTAATTCAAACTCAACTTCGCCCACGCTTGATGGCGATGACAATGTGAATAACACCATCAACGTCGGGGCAGTACAATTAAATTCGCAAGCCGATGTCGATGCCAATTTGCTCATCATCGAACGTGCGATAGCTTCCGCCAGTGCCCAAGGCGTGCATCTGCTCGTATTGCCCGAAAATGCGTGTGTGATGGGGGATCAGCGGACGCTTGCCACACGCTACGATGAATTGGTCTCGTGGTATCGCAATTTAGCGAAAACGCATGGGATGTTTATCGTGGCAGGTACGCTTCCTTGTACATATCGCCCCGATGGGTCGGTAGTGCCGAACGGTAAAGTCAGGCAAGTGAGTTTGCTATTTGCTCCGAATGGGGACTGCGTGGCTCGCTATGACAAGATTCATTTGTTTCGGGCAATGGTGGCAGATGCGGTAGGTGCTCAGTCAACAAACTACGATGAAGGGCAAACCTTTGAAGCTGGCACGCAAACGGTGGTGGCTCGGCTTGATTTATCGTTGCTTCAGGATTTCTGCAACTCTAAAACAATCCTTGGTTTGGGAATGATGATTTGTTTTGATTTACGTTTTCCGAAGCTTGCTCAGCGACTACGAGAAGCTGGGGCAGACATTTTGGTTGCCCCGTCTGCCTTTACGTTTGCTACAGGTCAAGCCCACTGGCACAAGCTATTGACGGCTCGAGCGATGGATGCTCAATGTCTGCTGATTGGCTCGGCACAAGGGGGCAAGCATAACATGCCAAATGGCTCAGTACGGGAAACTTGGGGACACAGTGCGATTGTTAATGCCAATGGTGAGACATTAACAAAGTTTGACCATACAGACGTTTACAATCATAGCGGCAGCCATAACAACACCGAAGATGGATTTGCATTAGTTACCACTCAATTTAACATCAACGAGCAAAACCAATGGCGAGAAGACTTGCCCATTTTTGCTTGTCATCGGTTATCATAGCAGTCATTATTGTTAAATGCAGTTGCATTGTCTGAATTATGCCTCAAACCATCCCCAGCCTATACGATGCCCTGAAACATAATCCGATGTTTGCAGGGCTAGACCATTACGAGTTTGGTGTGGTCGAGCACTATTTGACCTTTCGGGCGTTAGACGCTGGTGAAACGCTATTTTATGAAGGGGAGCGGGGCGATTATATGGCGGTGGTTGTGGCAGGCAACTTGGATGTCTTCAAAAAAGTGCGTCCCCCTGTCAATTTACAAAAATCTCACCACAATCTAGAAGGCGAGCCAGTTGATATAGTCAAGTCAGACGACAAAGCCAACCCAAACCAGCAGGATAATTTGGTGCATATCGTCAGCTTAAAGGCAGGCGAAAGCACGGGCGAGATGTCGGTGATCGATGAAATGTCCCGCTCGGCAACGGTCATGGCAAGTGAACGCACGGGCTTAATCATCTTACCCAAAGCGGACTTTGACCGCATCTTGCAAGACCATCCCCGCATTGGCATCGACATTCTAAAAGGTATTGCTCAAATTTTAAGCATCCATCTGCGTCGCACTTCAGCGGATTTAAGCAAAGAGAGGCTGTAGCCCCGCTAGGTTTTTCAAAGAGTATCAATTACGCACATTTAGCCTACACCTTCTAGTTAGGTTCGCTAACGATAAGATCAGAAATCTTTTTGACACGAGAGCAAGATAAATATTAAGCCGTCTACTTAAGTAAGATTATTTAACCTATAGAATCCAACACGGCATACCCATTTTCCCACTCAATCCTAACGGGCATTCTCATCACTTCTTCACCAATTTTTTTGAGTTTCTCTTCATTGAGCCCAGCGGACTTAGCATCATTCTCATGAACATAAATCACATATATACCCTCATCACTACGATAACTTGTGCCTGTGATCATAGTGATACGTTTATTCAGCTCTTTTGAGCGTTCATACATAAGCTGGTTTTCAGCTTCGGTTAGGTTTTTGGCTGCTGGATTAACTTCAAACCTAACGATAAAACGTGTTGGTGACTCGATGAGTTCCATTGCTTTATCAACTTCAGCTTGAGTCAGTGTAATACCCTCTGGTGTCATCGTTTTATAGGCTTGAGCGACGGTCTCACGCTCATTAAGGGTGTCGGCTGGGCGATATACGATACGATCAGGCGGTGGCTTACCCGTCCCTGTTAACGTCACCAAAATGCCATACTCAGGCTCAGTGATAAAGCCCATACCTGCTATCCTATTGCCAAATTCTTTTCGTAGGGCTTCATTCTGCTTTTCATTATCATGTTGAATTAACATCCGACGCATGGCTTCGGTATGATTGACACCTTATGCCATTGCATAATGCTTGGAATCAATAGCTAAAGCCTGAGCAGAACCAATTAATACTGCCTCTGGAATATTTTTAGGATCTCGATTGCCCTCCACTAATTCGACACCATTAGGATCACTATATACAGACGTTGCTTTAGAGTCCTTAACTTGACTGTCAATCACTTGTGGAGGTTCAATTGGCGTGATAGTGGAACTAGTATTTTGTGATGAGCAGCCACCTAACCATAAAGCGCTGGGTAGACAAAGTATAAATGAGATTTTTGCAGTTATCGTAGCCATGAGACATTTACCTTTGCTAAGTTTGTTAATT
>JAAXIL010000088.1 GCA_012270355.1 Psychrobacter sp. | reverse complement strand
CTTTAGATGCTTCAGTCATTGCCTCAATTTGAGCCGTTTCAATGCGTTGCATCAGTGGTTTAAACTTTTTGATGTCGTGGTCGAGCAGTAGCTCATGGCGACTGCCAAAGTCTAGCGACTCGATTTGTAAAAATTCTCGAGCCTTTTCGGTTAGCTCAGGTAAAACGGGGGAAAGATAAACAATCAACTGACGAAAAATGTTAATCGCCACTGAACACACGTCGTGTACGTCTTGCTCTTTGCCATCTTCTTTTGCCATCGCCCACGGCTTTTTGGCGTCGATATATTCGTTTGCCTTGTCCGCACATTGCATAATCAGACGCATGGCAGTGCTAAACTCACGGTTCTCATAAGCGGTGGCTATTTCATCGCCCGTGTGGATGATGTCGTTCACCAATTCTGGCTCTGAGCAAGTAGGCGATAATGTGCCATCGTACTTTTTCACGATAAACCCTGCCGAACGACTGGCGATGTTCACCACTTTACCAACCAAATCGCTATTCACCTTTTGCACAAAATCGTCCAAATCAAGGTTGATGTCTTCAACCTTGGCAGACAATTTGCTGGCAAAATAGTAACGTAGCGTCTCAGGGTTCACGTGCTCGGCAAAGGTGTCAGCTTTGATAAACGTGCCCCGAGATTTGCTCATTTTCTCGCCGTTCACCATCAAAAAGCCGTGAGCAAATACACCTGTTGGCGTGCGGTATTCACTGCCAGCGAGCATGGCGGGCCAGAACAAGGCGTGAAAATAGACAATGTCTTTGCCAATGAAGTGATCCACCTCGGTGTTATGCTGATTTTGCTCAAGCCAATAATCATCAAAATCTAAATCTTCCCGACGCTCACATAAATTTTTGAAACTTGCCATGTAGCCGACGGGGGCATCGAGCCATACGTAAAAATATTTCGCTGGCTCATCGGCGGGCGTGTCGGGAATTTGGAAACCAAAATAAGGGGCATCTCGGCTGATGTCCCAACTGGCAAGCCCCGCATCAAACCATTCTTGCAATTTGTTGGCGACGGATGGTTGCAAGCGACCTTCGTCCCGTGTCCACTGCTCTAAAAAGTCGGCAAATTCGGGCAGATCAAAAAAGTAGTGCTTTGAGGACTTCAAAACGGGCGTTGCCCCCGATAGCGTCGAGTAGGGGTTGATAAGTTCGGTGGCATTGTAGGTGGTGCCACACACTTCGCAGTTGTCGCCATATTGGTCTTTTGCCCCGCATTTTGGGCATTCACCTTTAACAAAGCGGTCAGCAAGAAACATTTGTTTCTCAGGGTCAAACAGTTGTTCTACGTCTTTGGTCGAAATGTGTCCTGCACCACTTAATCGACGATAAATCGTCTCAGAAAATTCTCGGTTTTCAGACGAGTGGGTGCTGTAGTAATTGTCAAAATCAATCAAAAACTTAGCAAAATCCGCTTCGTGTGATGCTTTAACGGTAGCGATTTGCTCCTCAGGGGTTACGCCATTTTCCTCAGCTTTGAGCATGATAGCCGTGCCATGAGCATCGTCGGCACACACGTAGGTCACCTGATGCCCCATTGACCGCATAGCCCGTTTCCAAATGTCGGTTTGAATGTACTCAACCAAATGCCCGAGATGAATCGGACCATTGGCGTAGGGCAGGGCAGAGGTGACAAGAATATTGCGACGATTATCGGCAGTGGGCTGATTGGACACGGATAAAACCTAATTGTTGTGAGTGAACGTTGAGTAATTTTAGGCGGCTATGATAGCGGAAAATGGATTGTTTTGCGAAGCACACCACGTTATAAATGATTTATGCAGATGAATTTTTTTAAATTGCCTATTCAAACTCATCCATGATCTGATTTAGCCGTTCAAGGTTCGTTACAATCTGCCGACCTGACTGCTCAGTGCTGGCATCAAGCATGAGTTTTTGAGCCAGTTTGTCTTCTAAAAGTGCCACGATGGGACGTATGGCTTCAGTTAATGCTTGGCTTACTGTGTCATGAGCTGATAACGGTAAGTTTCTATCGTCATCGGTAGCGGTTTGCGGATTTATTACTTGCGTTTGAGCATCATTAGTCTCATTAGGTAACGGACTGGCAGATTGTTCGGACAACCGCTCCGACAACCTTTCCACCGCTTTCACCAATTGCGTTGCCAATTCCTTTTGATGGTCATGGTGCTGTCTTAGATAGTCGCCTTCTGCATGCTTGTATGTACTGCGGTCATGTTGATACAGTTTGGTCAGTTGATTGACCAATTTTTCAAAACTCCCTTCGATACTATGCCCAATACTTTGTCCGATACCGTTTACCCGTAAAAATAATTGTGGGGTACATGCTGATTTTGTCAATAAACAAGGCGAATGAGTCGGTCATGTGTGCTTCCGTATAACTAGGGGCTTTGACTATGTAATTTTAAGTTCGAATTATGTTAGATTTATTAACTTAGATTATCATAAAACGTTTAAAAGTGGGCAAATTTCGACTCTGATTCTAGATGAGCAATGAGGGGGTTTATGGTAGTTGCTTTGCAATCCTTAGTTGTAATAAGGTCGCTCAATAAACGCACGATTACTCGGCATACCATGTTATGCTAATGCCTTCTTGCAAATATAACTTGTGTTTCTAAATCTCTGCCTAAATTTAACCAACCACAACCCCAAACAACTTTGGGCAAAAAAGTAAGCCATTTATGTCACTTGTAGCTCCTCATATATATCCTCAGCAACAACGAATGGTAAACCATCGTCGTCAGGTGTTGGCACGCATGGGAGTGGAGGTATGGGTATCGCAATCGGCAGATATCATGCCACTTGAAATATTACAAGGTGATGACGTTCAAGCGTTTGATGCGTCACTGGAAATAGACAGTGGCTTAGGCGAAGAAGCTAGAGTTGGCATTGAAGACAGCTCTGGATTTGAGATAGCGGACGGACAAAACGGTGAGCATCAAGCTCCTGTCTCACCGGCTTATGACCAGCCATTTGATACTGAATTCGATACTGAGCCAACAATAATCCAGTCAGACGTAACGCAAGATCAAGAAATCTCTGCTTCTCTTATAAATGATGAATCATCAACCAATAAAACACCGTCATTACCGTCCAATCTCTCCCAAGCAAAATCGACCACAGTTGAATCAAAACCTGCAACGTCTGAAGCCCCCGTTCAAAAAGGGGTGTCGTTTGAGATGGTGGGGGCGTCGTATCGAGATTGGGTATTGTTGCTGACCGCCGATGACCTTAAGCAAGTTAAATCTGCCCAGCTTTGGCAACAGATACAACAGGTTTTATCGCTACAGGTAGAACGCCTAAGTTTTCCAATTTGTGTCGGAATAGACGATTTGGAAGCCGCAAATGCCAGTTTGAGGGGGTTTTTATTCAAATTCACGCACGACGACACCGCAAACATCGCTTTGCTCGGGACATTGCCTGAAGGGGTGACACACGAACGCCTGCACATAGCTCCAACACTGGAAGAAATGTTGAAGGATGCACAGGCAAAAAAAAGTTTATGGCAGATACTATCCAGCTAAACGTATGACACGCTTAAGCCACGTGCATATCTTGCAATGATTTGACAGTGCGTTTTAGCTCTCGATTGTGGCGATTAATGCGATGCTCAATGTTAGAGAATTGCTTATGAAGTAGGGCATCGACCTCATGTAAGCGATCAGCATACTCCGTCTTTTTCAGCTCAACGGCTTGCTTTTTTAGGGCTTGCCAGTCGTTTACTGTCTCTTGAAACTGGTTTAATTCAAACGTCACCTTATCTCGCACATTGGCAATCCGAGCAGGTAACGACATTGTCTTGCTCGCTTTCGACTTATTTATATCATCAAGCATTGCAGACACCTGCTTAAATCGCATATTCACCTCAGCGTGGCGAATCGTTGCGTCATCAACGGTACGCAGATCAGACGCTAAACCGACTTTCGACAATCCTGCAATCAGCCATTTAGTCGGATCATATTGCCACCATTTCACCCCGTTGCGGTAGTCGTATTGGAAAAAGTGATGATAATTATGATAACCCTCACCCCAAGTGGGGATGGCAAGCAAAAAGTTATCTCGGGCGGTGTTGGTGTCGGTATAAGGTTGCGTGCCGAGCATGTGACACAGTGAATTGATAAAGAAAGTAAAGTGATGCGTCAGCACTAACCGTAATAAACTTGCCACAATCAGTGTGCCCCACACATCGCCAATTAACCAGCCAATCCCTGCCATTGCCCCAACATTGGTAGCAAGCACCCATAGCCCGTAATATTTATGTTGAATTTGAAGCAGTTTATCCGACGTCAAATCCTTAATGTTTTTGTAGTCAAATTGTCCGCTCGGATAGTTGCGTAACATCCAACCGATATGGCTGAACCAAAAGCCCCGTTTTGCCGAATAGGGGTCTTGCATCACGTTATCGACATGGCGATGGTGCGTACGATGCCCCGAACACCAGTCAAACGCCGAGCCTTGTACAGCAAACGTCGCTCCTAAAATCAGCGAGTTTCGCACGACGGGATGAGCCTTATAGGCACGGTGCGAGAGCAGGCGGTGATAGCCAGTCGTGATGGACATGCCAGTCCAGACCATCATGCCCGCAAAGACTCCCCACACTGCAGGTTTGACATCGTGGGTCATCAAATACCAAGGAACAACCGTCACTGCAAGCAAGGGGGTGGCGATGAGCACGCTGGCAGGAATCCAATTAATAGGAGCATTGTCAAAGCCCGCCTGAGTGGGATGACTTTGCAGTTTTGAGAGTTCGGCTGTTGTTGACTGGTTTTTAAAAAGTACCGAGTCTTTTGAGCGAACAAAACGTGAGCCTAATTTGCTTTTTCCCAAACGATCAACCAACGGGGAAAGCAGGCGAGCAGACACTTGACGGTGTGGCTTGGTGCGTTCAACAAACGAACGGGCAAACTGGGTTAGGTTGAACATATAGCATTCCTTGCAGGTAGATGTTTAAAGGGCAATTGGCTGAATCATAAGAGATACAGAATATTATAACATAGTGAACAGGTATGCACTGAAATTAAATGAACCTCAAGTCGTTTTACCATTTGACTGCTTCGTTTCCTTAAAATCATAATGAGAATTAGTTTGCATGGAGTGTTGTATTTATTAAAGCACAAATTTGCCGAATGTCATACTTTGCGAAAAGTTTATAGCGAGGATGGCAAAAGGCGTAGAAATGACGTTGGATAATCGGTAATCACATAATCCAAACCCATTTTCGATAGGTGTTTGGCGGTGTCGATGTCGTTCACCGTCCATGCACTCGTTGTAAAGCCGTGCCTGTGACAAGCATCTATAGTCGCCTTTGTCACCCGCTTAAAATGCCAACTGATATGACGACAGCCAAATTTTTGGGCTAAATCAATAAACGTTTGATTTGATGCGTGCGTGGCATTTACTGAGTCATTTTTTGTCACTGTATCTGCGTCCAACTTATCTACCAACAATCCCCGTCGCCATTGGCTAATCTTAGGGTGGATACTCATGCGATACTGTAGTTCATGATCAAAAGTGGTGATAGTAAGCACAGGTTGAAGGCTTGTGAAATACTGGCTTAATGACTCGTTTAGACCTTGCATCAAAAGCGAGTAGGGGGTGCGAGTGTGAGTTTTGATTTCTAGCTCGATGTGCTGATAGCCGAGCAAAAGGTCTGGCATGGCTGATAACGGTAATATTTGCGATTTTGTATGATGAGATTATTCTGCAAATTGAAGTTGGTCTAACCGACTTTGCTTTTTAAATAGCCTACGCAAATTTTCGTCATGAAAAACGGCTAACTCACCATCCGCTGTCAATTGCACATCAAATTCAATGCCAGCAAGTGCGTTTCGATTTGATGCTAGCGGTTTTTTTGCTAATTTTTGGACATATTCGAAACCCACTTGGCTGTTTTCCAAATGCTCCGCTCTTGCCCCTCTGTGCCCTAAAATTTTCATGCGTTTTGTACCATGTTTCAGTGAAGATACTGCTATTTTGCCAAATTATCGCTATAATGATGCGTTATTTTCTCAACTTTTTTTGTACTAACACGGATTTTTGTTAAGGATTAGCGTCATCATGATCACTCGCCCTAAAATAAGCTCGCCTCAACTAAAGCACTCTCTATGGTCAACACTCGGAATAAGTGTTTGTGCCAGCTTGCTACTGACTGCTTGTAACAAAACCCCCGAAGAGTCCGAAGTTGAAGTGGTTGAAACTGAAGAGACGGTTGTGGTGGAAGAGCCAGCCGAGCAAGTGGTCGCTTGTGATGACCAAGTGGCAGTGAGCCAATTGTCAAATGCGGTGCGGTCTTCACTTAATAAGCAAACCGAAACCTTGCTGACGACTTATGCCAACCGTGCAGAGGTAACTGTGGACATGGCGTCGGCAAAATCGGCGATTGGCTCGATTTTGGTGGACGTGGCGAACAGTCAAGCCTTGCCATCGGATGATGCTAGTGGCAGTATGACCACATGCCGAGCCAGCCTGAGTCTGACTTTGCCCAATGAAGATGTACAGCGGGCAAAAAATGTGTACGACAGTATCGAAGGCGAAGACTTGACCGCGAAATTGGCAGACATGAACATTAGCCTCAATAACAACATGGTAGTAAGCGACAGCTTTACCTATGTGGTGGGCATGCAAGGCGGGCAAGCCGTTGCAAAAGTAGCGGGTCAACCTGATGTCACTCGCACGGTAGCGGATATACTAGCCAAATCGCAATTTAAAAAGGCGTTGGATGCCAGTCGTCCTGCCCCTGTTGCCCCCGCACAACCTGCTCGACCAGCACAACCTGCACAGCCGAGTCAATCACGCCCACAAGCAAGCCCACAACCCCCAGCCCAGCCAGCTCAACCAAAGCCAACACCTAAACCTGCTCCTGCCCAACCAGCACCGCCACAGCAACCGAAGCCTGAGCCAGCACCTCAGCCCGAACAAACGC
>JAAXIL010000176.1 GCA_012270355.1 Psychrobacter sp. | reverse complement strand
CCGCCCAAGCACTCCCCAACCCCTTTGTGAGCCAAATTACTAAAATTAACGCTGCCACAACAAGCAAAACTGCCCCTAACATAAATCGTCACTACGCATAGATAAATAGATAAAAAAGGTATGTTAATATGCACATAGGCAAATGAATAACGTCGCAAATTCTATCATCTATATTCGGATAAGTGAATATATGTCATCAAAACTTCACATTCAAAAGTCGAATAGCCAAATTGCTGAACAAGCAGAATTTTTTAAGCAACTCTCTGACCCTACCCGATTGGCATTATTGCATTTACTGAAAGATGATGAAGCTAAATGCGTTTGTGATTTGGTTGAAGCGTTAGACATTCCACAACCAACAGTATCTCGCCATTTAGGCAAACTGAAATCTGCAGGGTTGGTCACCGCAGAACGTCGAGGCACATGGATTTGGTATGCTCTTAATGATGGGATGCCTGAATGGACGAATTCTGTATTGCAAACGGCTTTTGCAAACTTGAACAGTGCTGATGCAAACTTGTAAACCCTCAATCAGCGTTTGACCTCATCTGTCATCATTCTTTCATATTATTGTCACGCTCACGTCATGTTAAATCAGCAGACTTAAAAGACATTTATTCACTTAGGAATACAATTCATGTCTGCTTTAGATTTATTCAATTCCAATCTATTTACTAAAAAACATTTAATCACTGCTCTTGCCGTCGCTTCTGCTGTCCTTGTGGCAGGGTGTGATGATGACGATGACAACGGTTCGTTATTTGATAATAACAATAACAATGATGACACCCCTGCCGTTTACGAGCCCGTCAATCTGACCATTGCCCATATCAATGACCACCATTCGCACCTTGAACCTGAAGGCGAGGTTGGATTCGTATATGACGGTAACACTTATGAAGTCGAGCGGGGCGGATTTGCTCGGGTCAAAACCTTGTTTGATATGTTCGAGAATATGTATGGCGATGGCAATTTCCTAAAATTGCACGCTGGCGACGCCATCACTGGCACGCAGTATTTTAGCTTTTATAAAGGCGATGCCGATGCCGATTTGATGAACACCATTTGTTTTGATGCATTCGCCCTTGGCAACCATGAGTTTGATGAAGGCGATGCGGGATTGGTGAAATTTTTAGACCGCTTAAACGGTTCGACGAATAATCCAAACAATTGCCAAACCCCAGTTTTGGCGGCAAACGTCATGCCAAAGATTGGCACCCCCCTCGCCCCCAATGCCAAAGAAGACTACATTCAACCGTACGTCATTAAAGAAACCAAGCAAGGGGTAAAAGTCGGCATTATTGGCATCGATATTGCGGGCAAAACGCAAAACTCATCTCGCCCATTAGAGACTACCGAATTTTTGGACGAGCTGACAACTGCTCAAAACTACATCAATGAGCTGAAAAATAAAGGCATCGAACACATTGTTTTATTGACCCATTACACTTATGAGGGCGATAAAAAGCTGGCTCAAGAATTATCGGGCGTTGACGTGATCATCGGCGGTGACTCGCATACCTTGCTAGGTGATTTTACCGATTACACAGGCACACAAGAGGATAATCTCGGCTCGCAAGGCGACTACCCAACCGTACTAACCAACAAAGACGGCAACACAGTTTGTATCGGGCAGGCATGGGAATACACCAAAGCGGTTGGTTTGATGGACATTAGCTTTGATGAAAACGGCGACGTCACTGCTTGTAACGGCTCTGCCATCATTCCTGTGGGCGATCAAGTGCAAGTGTTTAATCAAGACCTTGATAATGGCGACGGTGACTATGAGGACGTGGAAGCTACCACCAATCAAATGTTCTTAGAGAAATGGAATGCAGGCAAAGCCGATTTATTGAGAAAGGACATTTTCCTACCCGTCACACCCGATGCTTCTGCTAGTAGCTTACTTGCGACCTACACCGACCAACTCAGCGAAAACCTTGCCAAAAAAATTGGTGAAGCCAGCGAAGTATTGTGCCTCGTGCGTGTACCAGGCACGACTCGTTCTGAAGACATCACAGGCTGTGAAGACAGTGCCAGCTCTGCCCGAGGCAGCGACATTGCTCAAGTTGTCGCCACCGCATTTTTAGACATCTCACCGCAAGCCGATTTTGCAATCCAAAATGCAGGCGGGGTACGCACGGCAATAAAGGCTGACGACATTACTAATAACACGGCTTATACCTTGCTACCGTTTGGCAACACCTTGGTCAACCTAGACATCACGGGGCAACAGGTCAAAGACGGTCTAGAAGAAGCCATTGCCAACCATATGGACGGTGACGGTTCATCAGGCTCGCACCCTTATGCCACAGGCTTGCGTTGGGATTTAGATTTGAGTAAACCTGCAGGCAGCCGCCTAAGCAACCTTGAAGTCAAAGACCGTGCAACGGGTAATTGGACTAATTTAGACATGAATGCAACTTATGTCGTCGTCACCAATGACTTCATTGCCGAAGGTCGAGACGGTTACACCACGTTTGGCGAGATTTTCAAAGATGCCAACAAAGTTGAGGACACCAAATTGCTTTATACCCAATCGTTTATTGACTATGTCGAAAAAGTGGGCACCATCTCACGCCCTGACCGAGATGACTATTCGCACAAAACGGTCATCACAGCAGATGGGAAGATGTTAAATCCGTAAGGTTTGATTTTAAAATTAAAAAAACCCCAAGCTCAAAGTTTGGGGTTTTTGTTAAACGTTATATTTTAGCCACTAATAATTAGACAGCTGTCACGTCCAAAAAATCTGCCACAAAGTCATCGGCAGGCGTGTTTAGCAACTCATTTGCCGTGCCTACTTGGGCAATGCGTCCTTGATTCATCACCACAATTTCATCTGCCACATCAAAGGCTTCGTCTTGATCATGCGTGACCATGATGCTGGTAACACCAAGTTCATGATGAATGGATTTTAGCCACCCACGCAACTCTTTACGAACTTTAGCATCCAGTGCCCCGAATGGCTCATCTAGCAAAAGTAGCTTAGGCTGAACTGCTAACGCCCGAGCCAAAGCGATTCGTTGCCGTTGCCCGCCTGACAATTCGTGCGGATACCGGTCTGCCAAATGGGGTAATTGACCCAACTCAAGCAGTTCATTAACTCGATTATCAATGTCACTTTTTGAAGGTCGCTCTTTTTTGGGTAACATCGTTAAGCCAAAAGCGACATTTTCCGAAACTGTCTTATGGCGAAACAAGGCATAATTTTGAAACATAAAACCAATTTTGCGTTTTTGTACGGGGGTATGCGTCACATCCACCCCATCAAATAAAATTTGCCCCCGATCGGCATGTTCTAACCCTGAAATGATGCGTAATAATGTGGTTTTGCCACATCCTGAAGGTCCGAGCAAGGCGGTTAATTTACCGTTCGGCACGTTAAGATCAATATCATTTAGAGCAGTGAAATCGCCAAAAGATTTATAAACGTTGTGAATATCGATACTCATAGGATGTTTTGCTTATTTTGTTTTTTAAGATGGATAGATGGTTAAGAGCTTGGATTGTTTTGATTGTGGCTACGATGGCAACGACGTTTCTGTCTGAGTTTGGGTCATGGTAATGACGTCCGTTTGGGATTTAGCCTGTTTGTATTTTCGAGATTGTAATGCGGTTAAGCCTTGCTGAATCAGTAATGTCACCAGTGCCAGTAAAGCAAGCAAACTCGATAAGGCAAATGCCGTAGTAAACTGATATTCGTTGTAGGCGATCTCAACCAGCAAAGGCATGGTATTAGTTTCACCACGAATATGCCCCGATACCACACTAACCGCCCCAAACTCACCCATCGCTCGAGCATTGGTCAATATCAAACCATAGAGCAATGCCCATTTAATATTAGGCAAAGTCACGTGCCAAAACATCTGCCAGCCTGATGCTCCGAGTGTCAAAGCCGCCTGTTCTTCATTATCACCCTGCGACTGCATGAGTGGAATAAGCTCACGGGCAATAAACGGAAAAGTCACAAACAAAGTGGCTAACACTATCCCAGGCACCGCAAAAATAACCTGAAGCCCGAGCGACTCTAACCAGCCTCCCACCAAAGAGTTAGCCCCGAAGAGCAACACAAACATCAAACCTGCCACGACGGGCGACACAGAAAATGGCAAGTCAAGCAAGGTTGTTACCAATTGTTTACCTCGAAATTGATCACGAGTTACTTACCAACCAATAGCAACACCCATGATGAGATTGATGGGCAACACAATGGCAGCCGTTAATAACGTCAACTTAATCGCCGCTACCGCTTCAGGCTCAACCAGGGAAGCCACATAAACTTCCCACCCACCTTTTAACGCCTCATAAAACACAGCAAACAATGGCACAACCAGCATCACGACCATAAAAGCAACTGCCAGTGTGAGCAGTAGCCATTTGAGCCACGGGGCATCACGGGTCGCTGCATTGTCTTGATATGCGTAATCATGTGTGGTTTGCATAGGGATATGATTTAGTGTTTTTAAGAAGTTGGCTTCGAGTTTTGTATTTTAATGAGCAATTTAATTGGGCAAAATTTAGTTAAATACAAACACTTAGGCTATTTTGCCACAACCCGTTTTGACAATCGCCATTGCAATAAGTTGATAGCAAATAGGATAATAAAAGAAATAATCAGCATGAATAACGCCACTGCTGCCGCCCCCTGCACATCAAACTGCTCTAACTTACTGATGATGATGAGTGGCAAGATTTCAGATTGCATCGGAATGTTTCCGGCAATAAAAATTACCGAACCATATTCTCCCGTTGCCCGAGCAAACATCATGCCTGCCCCCATCAGCATGGCTGGCATAAGCTCAGGCAAAATCACCTGCCGAAAAGTTTGTAGTCGCCCTGCCCCAAGCACAGCCGCCGCTTCTTCAAACTCAACCGATAATTCAGCCAGCACAGGTTGCACCGCCCGCACAATAAACGGAAAACTCACCACAACGAGGGCGAGCCAAATGCCGAGTGGCGTAAATGCCACTTGTATATCAAATTTTGCAAACCATTGACCAATCAATCCATTGGGAGCATAAAGCGTGGCGAGTGACATACCGGTTACGGCAGTTGGCAAAGCAAACGGCAAGTCAACCAACGCATTCATCAGCGACTTGCCCCAAAATTCATAGCGAACGAGTACCCATGCCACCAACGTGCCAAAGATAAGATTGGTGAGCGTCGCTAGCCCTGCCATTTTAAGCGACAAGACGATGGCAGCAGTAACTTGGGGCTGGCGAATGGTCTCAATAAACCCGGCAAGCCCCATTTCACTGGCTGTCCATAGCATCATGGCAAACGGCAATAGCACCAGGAGCGACAAACTCAGTATCGTAACCCCAAGCGACAGCCCAAAGCCTGGCAGGATATGACCCTTAAACAAACCTTGCCGAACACTTTTGGTTCGGCGGTCGGCTATCGTTTGATTTGAGGCGTTCGGCATAAATTAAAGCCATTCATAATGATGTAAAATAAAACGTAATAAATCCGTTTATATTATTGCGGCGGCTGGGTAGCAAGCTCATCAAACACGCCACCGTCACTAAAATACGTGGACATAATCTCATCCCAAGAGCCGAACACATCGTTTGGACGGAAGGTTTCGACAGGGGGTAGTTTATCGCTATTCGCCTCTAGCACGCTCGGCACACTCGGACGCAAATATAAATCCGCCGCCAACTGCTGGGCAGGCTCGCTCCATAGATAATCTAAATAGGCTTTTGCCGCCTCACCTGTGCCTTTTTTATCGGTCACAGTCTTGACAACCGCTACAGGACTTTCGGATTTGATGGAATAATCAGGATAGACAATGTCTACCTTACCTTGACCAAACTTGGTAGCCGCCAGGTTAGATTCGTTTTCAAATGTAATCAGCACATCACCAATGCCTCGTTGCACAAAGGTCGTGGTCGCCGCTCGCCCGCCATTTTCATAAACTTTGACATTTTTAAGCAAGTCTTTGACAAAGCCTTTGGCTTGGGCTTCATCGTCATTAAATTTGTGTAAACCATAGCCATACGCCCCCAAAAAGGCATATCGCCCATTGCCCGTCACTTTAGGGTTTGCCATAACAATTTCTAACCCATCTTGGGTCAGGTCATCCCAACCTTGAATGTTTTTTGGGTTGTCTTTGCGTACCAAAAATACGATGGTACTGGTAAATGGTACCGCATGGTCAGGAAAATCTTCACTCCAGCTATTGGCAACCAACCCTTTTTTCTCAAGTAGCTCAATGTCTGAGCCTTGATTCATGGTAACCACATCGGCTTGTAGCCCATTCGCAACCGACAATGCCTGTTTGCTCGATCCGCCATGCGACTGCTTAACCGTAATTGTGGTGTCAGGGTGCTCGGCTTGATATTGCTCGATGAACATCGGGTTATAGTCTTTATAAAAGTCACGGGCAACATCATAAGACACATTGAGCAATTCGATGCTATTTGATCCTTCATTATTGGTCGCTGTATTGTTTGCCGTCGCTGTCTGCTCAGAGTCAGTACTGCTGTTGGTTGCGTTATTACTGCAACCCACCAGCCCAAGCGTCATAGAAAGTGATGCAGTAGCAAGAACTTTTGTAAAACTGCCTGTTTGAGTCATATCTTGAATAATACATTGTGTACGTGGCAAATCATTAAACTTCATAAAGCCTCTATATTTGATGTAAGTCGATATTGGGGCAGACTATACCAGTCCTTCTTTATGACGTTAAATAATGAAACAGGCTATTAAATGTCAATTTTGGAATAAATACCACAATTGAAATTTCAAATTAAACGCATAAAAAAACCAAGTACAAGACTTGGGTTAATTAAGAGCTTTATTTAAGGGATTAACGACTAAAATGAATTATTCAACTGTCTGAAAAATGCCTTGCATCAATTCCATTAAGTCGCTTAAATCTTGTTGACCTTGCTCTTTTTTATTACCAACAGTAGGTAGTGCAGCCTTAAGAAAATCTTGCGTCACTTGCG
>JAAXIL010000124.1:6605-7003 GCA_012270355.1 Psychrobacter sp. | reverse complement strand
GTCCCTCGACTGTTTCCGCTGCGATGTCGCGCTTCAGCCACGCCACCGCCTGTTTCCTTACTCGTGCGGACTTGACCACCTGGGGTAGGAACATTTTGCCCGCCCCAAACAAGTCGCCCACAACGTTCATCACGTCCATCAGTGGAACTTCAATCACGTCCAGCGGTTTGGGTTATTTTTGCCGTGCTTCTTCGGTGTCCTCATCGATAAAGGCGGTAATACCTTTGACAAGGGCGTGTTCAATGCGTTTTTCAACAGGTTGGTCTCGCCATGCCAAATCTGCGGTCGCATCTTTCTTTTTGCCGTCGCTGGTGTAGCTTTCGGCAACGCTCATCAGCCGATCGGTGGAGTATGGCCCGGTTTCCCCGTGTTTGGGTTTAAAATAAACGGATAGATAG
>JAAXIL010000124.1:0-6595 GCA_012270355.1 Psychrobacter sp. | reverse complement strand
TCGGGCCCGACTTGCCCGCTTCCCCCATTATTGCGATTAAAAATAACGTCTTCAATAGGCTCTAGAGCATCGATGGGACTTTCGTCGTACACCTCCAGCATGGCAGGGTTGACAATGCCCATCGTCAAGCCGTTTTGAATGGCGTGATACAAAAACACAGCGTTGATGGCTTCTCGAATGGGGTTGCCACGGAACGAAAATGACACGTTGGACACCCCGCCAGAAATCATGGCGTGGGGCAGGTTGTCTTTTATCCAGCGGGTCGCCTCGATGAAGTCTTTGCCGTAGTTGTTGTGCTCGGCAATGCCCGTAGCGATGGCAAAAATGTTGGTGTCAAAAATAATGTCCTCGGCAGGAAATCCCACCTCATTCACCAACACGTCGTAGCTTCGCTGGCATATCTCTATTTTGCGTTCTAAGGTGTCGGCTTGCCCGTCTTCATCAAATGCCATGACGATGATTGCCGAGCCGTAGCGTTGGCACAAGCGGGCTTTTTCGACAAATTCGTCGTGTCCCTCTTTTAAGGAAATGGAATTAACCACCGCCTTGCCTTGCGTGCGTTTTAGCCCTGCCTCGATGATGTCCCATTTGGACGAATCAATCATGAGGGGCACACGGCTGATATCAGGCTCGCTGGCGATGAGATTAACAAAATGTGCCATTGCCGACTTGGCGTCGAGCATGCCTTCGTCCATGTTGATGTCAACAATTTGAGCACCGCCTTCGACTTGGTGCAAGGCAACTTCCAACGCCTCGGTGTATTTTTCTTCTTTAATCAGGCGTAAAAATTTGCGTGAGCCCGTCACGTTGGTGCGTTCGCCCACATTGACAAATAGGCTGTCTGGCATGATGTTAAACGGCTCTAAGCCCGACAAACGACAAGCGGGGGCAATCTCAGGAATGGGGCGGGGCGGATAGTCTGCCATGACGTTGGCGATGGCGTTGATGTGCTCGGGCATCGTGCCACAGCAACCGCCCACGATGTTGACAATGCCCGCCTTGGCATAGGTGTCGAGCAGGTTGGCGGTTTCTTGGGCGGTTTCGTCATATTCGCCAAACTCGTTGGGCAAACCTGCGTTGGGGTGAGCAGACACATAGGTGTCGGCAATGTCCGATAGGGTTTTGATGTGCTGGCGGAGGGCATCGGCACCGAGGGCACAGTTAAAGCCTACCGACAGCGGGTTGGCATGGCGTACTGAGTTATAAAACGCCTCGGCGGTCTGCCCCGACAGCGTTCGCCCTGACGCATCGGTGATCGTGCCCGAAATCATAATCGGCAACTCAAACCCAATATCTTCAAATACACCCAGCACTGCAAAAATGGCGGCTTTGGCATTTAAGGTGTCGAAGATGGTTTCAATCAAAATCAGGTCAACACCACCAGCGATTAAGGCAAGCGTCGCCTCACGGTAGTTGTCGGCAAGCTCATCGAAGGTCACGTTACGAAAGGCAGGATCGTTGACGTCTGGCGACATAGAAGCGGTGCGAGAGGTCGGACCAATTACGCCTGCAACAAATCTGGGCTTGTTGGGGTTTTTAGCGGTCATCTCATCTGCCGCTTCTCGGGCAATCCGTGCCGCCTCAAAGTTAATCTCAGGCACCAGCTCCGTCATGGCATAATCCGCCATCGAGATACGAGTGGCATTAAATGAGTTGGTCTCGATGATGTCCGCCCCTGCCTGCATATAAGCAAGGTGAATGTGCTTGATAAGTTGTGGCTGGGTGAGCACCAACAAATCGTTATTGCCTTGCACGTCCTGCATGATGTCGGCAAATCGCTCGCCTCGATAGTCGGCTTCGCTTAGTTTATGCGTCTGAATTTGCGTACCCGTTGCCCCGTCTAGGATTAAAATGCGTTTTGCAAGCTCTGCCTCAATGTGAGCTTTGATTGTATGCTGTGGTTCTTTATGATCAAAATAGGTCGGCACGTCCAAATGTATTTGGATGGGGTCTTGGTTTATATTTTGACTGGGGGTGTTGCTGGCATCGGTGGCGTGGTTGTGAGCAGGGTTGGTACAAGTGGTCATCGGCAAATCGCTAACATAAAATAAATTGCCTATTTTATCACGTTGCGGTCAGTTGGGTGTCGCCAGAGTGGCATAGGGTTATGCCGTTTTTATAGACAGTGTGGATGGTCAAGCGTTCACAATCAGCAATGCTAATGTCATTATGGACGCAAGTGGTGATACATCAGACCTAGTCGATGTTGATAATTTAACGACTAATGGTGTCATACACGTTATTGATGATATGTTGTTTCCGACCTCAGACAGCTTAGCTGATTTAGCGATAGATGATCTAAGCATTCTAAAAGAGGCGGTAGTAGTAGCAGGTTTAACTGACGCCCTGGAAGATGAAGATGCTAACTTAACTGTTTTTGCTCCAACTAACGCCGCTTTTGAAAAGCTCTTTGTTGATTTAGAGATCTCTAAACAAGATCTTTTAAGTAACAAATACTTAATGAGACAAGTTTTGACCTAACATGTTGTTAATGATGATCGTATTTTTGCATCTGAAATCGAAGCTGGTAGTCAAACCATGTTAAATGGTATCAAGATTACTTTTGACGATAACAAGCAAATAACCGATGCTGCAAATCAAGAAATCAACATAACGTTGGCTAATAATCAAGCGTCAAATGGTGTGGCACACATTATTGATACGGTTATATTGCCAAGCGGTGGCTAAGTACTATTGATGATAATAGTGAAACGTCCTCATTTGAGGGCGTTTTTTTATACATAAAATAATTCTAACGAGAATTAACTCATTAAAAAAATCCCGACCGAAGCCGAGATTTTTTTGACTGTTTAAAGTCTAGCGATGCAAGTTACCTTGATTGTGGTGACGAGCACGCTCCTCCCAATACGGAGCATTTTTAATGCCAAACTTCGCAGGGTCAAACGTATAGTTTGCCACGCCTGCTTTACGTTGGTCTTCATAATCTTTAAGCATCGCAAGTGCAGGTTTTGCACCGGCAAAGAAGATGATTAAGATACCGATGATGTTAAGCCATGCCATCAAGCCAACACCGACATCGCCTAAGCCCCAAATGTAGCCTGCACTATTGAGTCCGCCGTATGCCACCATCAACATAATGATGATTTTAATGGCAAAAATGCCGCCTTTATGTGCACCACGCCCAAACACGCGTGAGGTCAAGTAGGTGATGTTCACCTCAGCAATGTAGTAGTATGCCAAAATGGTCGTAAAGGCAAAGAAGAAGATTGCCACGGCAATAAAGGTATCACCAAAGCTGCCATAAACCGCTTCCATCGCCATTTGCGTAAAGGCAGGCGAGCTGATTTCAGTCGCTGCATCGACGTTTTGTACCAAGAACTCGCCTTCTTCCAACGTGCCTTGAATGTTGTACATGCCCGTTGATAAAATCATGAAGGCAGTTGCCGAACAAACCAATAGCGTATCGACATAGACCGAAAACGCTTGTACCAAACCTTGCTGGGCAGGATGGTCGACTTCAGCAGCCGATGCTGCGTGAGGTCCTGTACCTTGACCTGCTTCATTGGAGTAAACACCACGTTTTACGCCCCAGCCAATCGCGGCACCAAACCCTGCTTGAGCGGTGAACGCATCGCCAATAATCATGCCAAACACTTCAGGCACTTGACCGATGTTCATGACCATAATGATGATAGCAAGCAGGATGTAACCAATCGCCATAAACGGCACGGCAAATTCAGTGAAGGTTGCGATACGTTTGATACCACCAAAGATGATCAGACCAAGCACCACTAAAATTACGCCAAGGATGATGTATTGCATGTCTGCACCCATCACCTGCATGCCAGCGTTTACCACGCCGTTTGCCTGTACACCGGGTAAAAAGATACCACACGCCACGATAGAGGCAATGGCAAACAAAATGCCATACCATTTTTGCCCCAGTGCTCGCTCAAAATAATAAGCAGGACCACCACGATATTCGCCCGTGATCGCATCCCGCTCTTTATAAACCTGACCAAGCGTGGATTCGACATAAGCGGTTGACGCCCCTAAAAACGCCACCACCCACATCCAAAACACCGCACCAGGACCACCAAAGCCGATGGCAGCGGCGACACCAGCGATGTTACCCATGCCCACCCGACCAGCGAGTGACACGGCAAGAGCCTGAAATGATGAAATCCCGTCAGAGCTGGATTTGCCTTTAAATAGCAGGCGAATCATCTCGCCAAACATCCGCACCTGCACAAAGCGGGTCATGATGGAATAAAATAAACCTGCACCCAAACATAAATAAATCAGGGCAGGACTCCAAATAATGCCGTTTAAGGCACTGACAATACCTTCCATAATGCGTCCTCAATCACAATAAGTGACATCAGCGTTTGGCTTACGACGGTTTACTGAAGGTAATCACAACTTATAACGATATCTATAACGATATGAAGCATCAGATAAACTGTTGTAAATCAACGATGAATAAACTATAAAATTAAATTAAAGTAACCGTTTGTTGACGGACGGTTACAAAGCCTTAATAAATGCAATTTGCCATATTTTGGGAACGATTGCTACAAGAATTTGACAGATTGATGACATTTTAATAAAAAATTTATGAAATTAATCATTAGTCTTTAAGGTATTCCATTAAATCTCGCCATCCAAAAAATAGCATTTCATTTAACCACTTAAACTTATAAATGATTGACTGAGTTTAAACGTCATATTTGGCGTTGGTTTGATAGTGGTTGCGATACAGGTGTGTAAAAAATGGTAACGGAGATTTGTATTTCATCTTAAATGTCCTTATTGTCTCCTCATCTTTGACTTTATTTATAATGAACCCTTTGGAGTGCATCATGTCGAACTTATCAAATAACCGTTCAATCATTAAGCCCATGTTGTTATCTGCTGTGCTTGCAACATCTACCGTTGGTTTGAGTGGCTGTGGCTACAACAACTTGCAGGCTCAAGATGAGCAAGTGACAGCAAGTTGGTCAGAAGTGGTGAACCAATATCAACGCCGTGATGACTTGGTGCCCAACCTTGTAAAAGTGGTCAAACAGTATGCCGACCAAGAGCAAGAAGTATTTACCGAAGTGGCGGAAGCTCGCTCACGAGTGGGTAGCATTCAAGTTACGCCTGAAGTACTCAATGACCCACAAGCGTTGGAGCGGTATCAAGAAGCTCAAGGACAAATGACAGGAGCGTTAAGCCGTTTGATGGCAGTGTCTGAGCGGTATCCTAATCTAAAATCGGATGCGTTGTTCCAAGACTTGCAAGCACAGCTAGAGGGCACAGAAAACCGCATTACAACGGCTCGAGGACGCTACATCGAAGAGGTGCAAAGCTACAACACCACAGTGCGTCAATTCCCAACCAATATCACTGCTAAAGTCTTTGGTATGAATGCCAAACCAAACTTTACGGTACAAAATGAAGATGAAATATCAACCGCCCCTGACGTGGATTTTGGTGAGTAAGTTGAATGTTGTGCCATAAGGAAAGAAATATTGGCGAGTCATTGATTTGCCAATTTTCTTTATTTTTTGCTACTGTTTTTTAATCGCACTATTGCCTATTGTTACTATGCCTTCATTATTTACCAAATCTTGCTTTGCTTCCATATTCATGGCACTGAGCCTGCTTTCCGCTCCAGTGATGGCTGAAAACGTGGGCGTGGCGCAGTCTGCCGAAGCTTCTACCGAGCCTCAGCAATTTACTGACTCGAGCGTGGAGGACATGGTCGCTGTTGCCAAAGCGGGACGAAACAATGAAGCCATAAACGATGCCGTGCTAGGCAATGAGGCAATTCGGGACAACTTACCGCAGTTGGGTGAGGCGTCTGACTCTGCGGAAGCCAATGCAAACAACAATGCGGATGCAACTGCTATTGAACCGAGACAATCCACCGCTTCCGAAGTCGAGAACGACAAGTTAATTCTAAATTCGCCCGTTGTCGATGAAGCAAATATCCTCACCCCGCAAGAAAAAGCCCGATTAAGCCAGCAACTAAGAAGTATTTATAATCAAGGCTTGGCTCAAGCGGCGGTGGTGATTGTACCGACGACAGGTAATTTGGATATTTTTGACTATGGATTGAAAGTGGCAGAACGCTGGGAATTGGGTGAGGCAGATACCGATCAAGGCTTGCTGATCTTAGTGGCAGTTAATGACCGCAAAATGCACATATTCACGGGCTATGGAATTGAAGGCGTGTTGCCCGATGCGGTTGCCAGTCGCATCATTCGTGAGGACATTACCCCTCGATTTAAGCAAGGCGATTATGCAGGTGGACTATCGCAAGGTATCAATCGCATTGAAGAACGCCTGACCACTGATCCCGATATTTTAGCTCAAGCCGATGCCAATGCTCAGGCACAGCAAGACCGTCAAAGCCAAGCCACTGGCGAAGCCCCCTCGACCTTTGGCTTATTTATCATCGCCTTCATTTTGGGCATGTTCTTGACCAATGTGCTCGGGCGGTTTTTGGGGGCGTTGGTAGCGACCGGCGGATTTGCGCTCATTTCCCTTTCTACAGGGGGTAGCATCATTGCCACTGCCTTTTTGGGGTGTATATTGTGGCCGTTTTTGTCTGCCAAAAAATCTGGTGGCGGGCGAGGGGGTCGTG
>JAAXIL010000031.1 GCA_012270355.1 Psychrobacter sp. | reverse complement strand
TGCACTTCTACCATCACCTTAGGGGCATGTAATCCCACCACTGAGCGGGTATTGACTTGGGCAAATGACATAAGGTTTCCTGAATGCTTCTGTTTCGATACCAAAAAACTTTTATCATAAGTGATGGATTGGCAGATAACAACTTTTAAGCTGCTTCCTTGCAGGTTAAATGCTTAAAAACATGCTGACATTTCGGTCTTTAGTTCATCCATACTTGTTAGCTAAACCTTAAACTTATCGCCCACCATGCCCTTCACCGTGCTTAAAATATCGGCAGGCAACACCACAGTTTTGGCGTTGTCTGACTCTGCTAACTCCTTCATGGCATTGATATATTGCTCACCCAGCAAATATACCACAGGCATTTCTTCGTCGCCCATCGCTTCAGTGATTAAGCGGATGGACTGCTCCGACCCTTTGGCAAGCACCACTTGAGCCTGTGCGTCACGGCGAGAGGCTTCCAACCGTCCATCTGCCTCCAAAATTGCCGCTTGTTTCTGTCCGTCGGCTCGGGTGACCGTGGCACGACGTTGTCGCTCTGCCGCCGCCTGCTCTTCCATCGCCATTTGCATGGTGCTGGACGGGTTAATGTCTTGAATTTCAACGGTTTTTAGCGTAATACCCCAATCGGCAATGTCTTCAGAAATCGAATTTTTCAGTAACGCTTTGATTTCTTCACGGCTGGATAATGCGTTGTCCAAATCCATTTCACCAATGATTGAGCGAAGGGATGTTTGCACCAAATTGCGGATACCCAGTTCATAATCTTCAATGCCATAGACGGCTCGTTCTGGTTGCACAATGTTAATGTATGCCACTGCATTGGCAATGATGACCACATTGTCTCGTGTGATGACCTCTTGCGAAGGAATATCAAGCACGATGTCTTTGGTAGTCACCTTATATGCCACGTCGTCCACATAAGGGATAATGATATTTAGCCCAGGCTCTAGCGTTTGTTGATATTTACCCAGCCGCTGCACGATCCATTTGTAGCCTTGGGGCACAATCCGCACCCCTTTATAGACCGTGAACACCACCAAAGCCACAATCACTAACATCACAATGCTGATACCGTTCATTTTCTTCTCCCTGCCAGTTCTATTTTTTTTATATGCAAACTTTAATTTTGAATGGAATGTTGTTCAACCTTTACCGTGTTCAAGCGTTTGGCACGAGTTACCAAAAGCTCATTGCCGATGATGTCTGTGACTACCACTCGCTCGCCTACTTCTAACATCTCATCTTCTGTGCGACAAAACCACTCATCTGACCCAAGCTTTGGCGTACTAAATCGCACCTTGCCCGCCTGTACGGTATTATCCGTTATATAAGGAGCAACAATAATCATGCCGGTTTCGCCAATAATCGCCGAGCCGCCCAGCCCTGCTTTGGTGCGATCAATGGCACGGGGTTTGATAAATCGAAACCAAGCCACCAGCAATATCACCGATAAAATCAGCCAAATCATGACTTGCCAAAACAAGGACATGGGCAGAAGCCACGCCAAGCCTGCCACTAAAATAGCAGCCGTGCCAAACCATAGACTTGCGAAGGTGGGTATGAACATCTCGGCGATGACCAGCACCATCCCAAACACCAACCAATGCCACGGTTCGATTGTCATGATGATTCTCCATATTTTAATGGCTTAAATGTAGCACAATTTCTTTGTTTTTTGTTGATAAGGCAACTTTTATAGGTTTTTATAGGCATAAAAAAACGACCGCCGAAGCAGTCGTTTCTAATACTAATGATGCTAGTTCGAGCATACTTTAGAATTTTAGGTGAGCACCTAGAGTGACACCTGAAACATCTATATCTTCAGTATTATCATCTTCAATGCTTGGATAATAGTTGTACATTGCTTCAACCGATGCCATAGGTGAAATATTAAAACCTAATCCTAGACCACCCGCAACGCCAGTATCAGAGATAGTGTCAGATCCACTATTACCTGTGACTTTGTTTTTAGCGTCGATTTCAATTTCATTATCTGCAAACCCAAGGCGACCTTTGGCATATAATCCGCCTGTATTCGGGAACATATAGTCATAGGTACCATATAAACCTAGTACTTGACCTGAGTACTCAAATTTTTCAATGCGATTATCAATAATGGTTTCATCGCTTGTGCCGAGATATTCACCCTCAATGCCAAAGTTTGGCGTAAATTTATAACCACCGTATACGCCATATGAAGTTGCCTCATCAGCATCTTCAGCATCGACATCATATTGTCCTGCTTTAACGCCCAGATAAGTTTGACCCGCATAACCATTACCATAGGTCACGGCAGCATTTGCTCCAGCAGTCATTAATGCACCAGTAGTTAGAGCAAGCAAAGTTTTTTGTAGGGTATTCATCGTTGTCTCCTCATGTTATGAATAATGCGACACCCAAAATTAGAAAATTAAAAATAGGGTGTTCGCTAACGACAAAATAATGGTAACAAATTATTTCTTACCGTCTGTCAGTGTTTGACGATTGAGATGTAAAGATTTGCAAGTTTAGCAATTTACCTGCGTAACATTTGCTCTATTTATGTCGCAATCGACATAATTTGTTACATTCTACCTTGGTTTTAGCTAAGTGTTACCGGCTTATATCCAATCTTTTAGAGCTACTTTTTGGTTGGGCGTTGCCACCCATCTTTTTGCATCTGCTTGCCTCGTGCCACTGCCAACGTGTCATCGCTGACGTCTTTGGTGATGGTTGACCCTGCCCCAACCGTTGCTCCTTTGCCGATGTTGACAGGGGCGACAAGGCTAGAATTTGAGCCGATAAATGCCCCATCGCCAATCACGGTTTGCGATTTATTCACCCCATCATAATTACAAGTGATTGTGCCAGCCCCGACATTTACACCCTCACCAATGGTCGCATCGCCAATATAGCTGAGGTGATTAACCTTACTGCCTTTGCCAATGGTAGACTTTTTGGTCTCGACAAAATTGCCCACTTTGCTGTTGTCGCCAAGCTCAGTATTTGGTCGCAAATGAGCGAACGGTCCAATGTCCACGCCTGCTCCAATGATTGATTCATTAATCACACAATACGGCTTAATATGGCAGGCATTGCCGATGCTTGAATTGGTAATCACGCTACCCGCTTCGATATAGACGTTGTCGCCTAGCGTTACGTCGCCTTCAAACACCACGTTGACATCGACAAACACGTCTTGCCCTGCGGTAAGCGTGCCTCGAATGTCTACTCGGGCAGGGTCGGCAAATTGCACGCCATGCTTTTGTAACTCACCGACCAAGTGCGACTGCCAGCGTCGCTCAAGTTGCGCAAGTTGTTTGCGGTCATTAACACCATCAATCTCAAACGGATGGGTAGGTTCGGCAGTGGCAATCATGATGCCGTCATCGACTGCCATTTTGACGATATCAGTTAAATAGTATTCATTTTGGGCATTGTCATTGGACAATTTGGGCAGATAGCGATGCAACAATTCGTTATTCACGCAATAAATGCCACTGTTGACCTCACGAATGGCTTGCTCCGCCTCGCTTGCGTCCTTTTGCTCAACAATGGCGGTCACGTTGTCGTTGGCATCTCGTTTGATGCGTCCCATACCAAATGGGTTATTTACCGTTAAGGTAAGCATGGACACACCCTGCGTGTTGGCGGTTTGCAAATTTTGTAAGGTTTCCACGCTCACCAGTGGCACGTCGCCATATAAAATCAGGCTTTGTCCTGTTTTAGGCAACTCATCAAGCGTCACCTGCACGGCGTGCCCTGTGCCAAGTTGCTCGGCTTGCTCCACCCAAGTGATGCCAAGTCTACAAGCTGAATTATCAGTGTTAGACTCACTCGATGTACTTGAAGATGTACTATCTTCGCTCGTCTGCCTTGATAATTCAGCTTTCGCCATCGGCATCATTCGATAATAATCATTAATCGTTGTTTTTACCTGTTCGCCCCCAAAGCCATAGACCACGATGGTTTTATCGGCTTGAATGTCTTTGCAAGTATCTAACACATGGGCAAGTAAGGGCTTACCCGCCAACGTTTGCAATACCTTAGGCTTTGCCGACTGCATGCGTGTGCCTTTGCCAGCCGATAAGATGATGATGGATAGAGGTTGGTTGGATTGGGTCATGAGTGTGGTCTTAGTTATTTAGATGATGAATGGTTGAAATGATAGGTCTGGAATGAAACAGTAATCTTTTTTTATTATTCAAAGTGTCGCCCTTTGCGTAGCTGACGAATATAATCATTCACTTCATTTTTTACGACATCGTTGTGCGTTATGCTGCCTGTAAATGACTTGTCATCCCACATGCCGATAAAGTCTAAATTATTCTGTTGGTCACTTGGGAACACGCTATTAAATTTTGTTGCTAAGTCGTCGGGTAGCGTTATGGTCAATTGCATAACAGCACCTCGAATCCAATATCAACCAATTTTATGAGTTTCAATGGCAAATCCTGCCTGTTTGTAGTGCTTATATTTCTCTCGTCCTTGGGCTTTGCTGATGTCATCTGAAGCAATGATTTCAAGTACCCGTTCGGGGTCAGAGGCGTTATCCGTAAACACCAATGGCGTAGGTGCCAAATTGAGCACCACGCCATCAAAGCCGGCAGGCATGCTGTCGGTCAGCATAACAGGATCGATGCTTGACGTAACCGCCGAGCTCGCTATCTTGTCATGTGGCACAAAACTTGTGGCATCAAACGACCACAACCGTTCATCAAGCAAGGTCAATCTTGCCTCGTCACTGTCCACAATCAGCAAACTGTGCGAGCTTTTTGCCAGCACGGTTTGTGTTAACCGACACACAAAGTTCAGTAGTGAATCTGCTGAATCAGGTTCTTAATCTTGGCTCTGTCCGCTTAAGACGTTACAGCTGAGTTGCATGTCTTAAGCAATTAAATAGGCTCGAAGTAAATAGGAAGAAAATAGACAGCCAGTTAGCCTTTCTTTTTCTTCGCTTTGCTTGCTTTGCCAGCGACTTTATTTGCCACGCCATGAGCATCTGCCATGTTGGTCAGATACTGCATAAACAAGGGGACAGGGCGACCCGTGCCCATTTTGTCTTTGCCCGATTTCCATGCGGTGCCCGCAATGTCAAGGTGCGACCAGGGTTGTCCGTCCTGCACAAAGCGAGAGAGGAAGCAGGCGGCAGTCACCGAACCTGCGGCACGTCCGCCAATGTTTTGCATATCGGCAATGGGCGAATCCAACTGGCTTTGGTAGGCATCATCAAGTGGCATGTGCCAAATCAAGTCGCCCGACTGCTCGCTGGCGTTTTCGAGTTCAAACAACACGTCCTCATCGTTGGCATAGACGGCAGAACGTACGTGTCCTAAAGCAATGACACACGCCCCTGTTAGCGTCGCTACGTCGATGATGGCACGAGGGTTGTAGCGTTGCACATAGCAAAGCGTGTCGGCAAGCACGAGTCGACCTTCGGCATCGGTATTTAAGATTTCGATGGTTTTTCCGTTCATGGCTTTGACGATGTCGCCCGGGCGAGTGGCATCGCCTGACGGCATGTTTTCGGCACATGCCAATGCACCGACGACGTTAATTGGCAAACGAGCTTCGCACAAGGCTTTCATCGTGCCCAGCACCGAGGCAGAACCGCCCATGTCGAATTTCATTTCATCCATCGCCGCACCAGGTTTGATGGAAATACCGCCTGAGTCAAAGGTCACGCCTTTACCGCCCAACACAACTGGCGTGTAGTAATATCGGCTATTGGCATCGTATTTGTTGTCGGTATAGGGGGCATTGCTGTCTGCCGAAAATTGTGACTTACCTTGATATTCCATGATGACCAATTTGCCTTCACGGGCAGACCCTTTTGCCACTGCCAAGAAGCTGTTCATGCCAAGGGCTTGCATCTCATCTTCGCCGAATACCGTGACCTTAAGCACGTCGGAATGCTCTTTTGCCAAGGCTTCGGCTTGCTCTGCCATAAACGCAGGGTAGCAGACGTTACCGGGTTCGTTCGCCACGTCTCGGGCAAGACTTTGTCCGTTGTGCACTGCCGTGACCAGCGATAAATCAGCGTCGCTTAGGTTGGATGCCAGCAAATTCACGGTGTCCAATTTTGGGGTGTTGGTGTCTGATTTATAACCATCAAAACGATAGCTGGCATTTAATAAGGCAAGGGCAAATTGTTTGCTTTGCTCGGTGGTAAACGCCTCGCCCATTAAGACGGTCAGCTCGCTTAAGCGTTTTTGCGTTTGGTTATACACCGCACTGGCGATTTTTTGCACGGTGTTGATGTTTAACTTTTCGGTTTTGCCAATGCCAACCAAGGTGAGTTGTAGGGGGGCTTTCTTGTCATCGGCTTCCAACGCATAATCACTAATGGTCTCGCCTTTCTTGCCAGAGAAGCTGGCTTGTTTGATAAGACGGACGATGCGGTCTTTATATGGGGCGACGGCTTTATGGTCAAGGCTAAGTGCCATGCCAGTTTTATTGTCATCTGATTGTTTGTCGTCGTCACGCTGGGCGACAAAAATCACCAGCCCTTGCGTCGATAAATCGGTGCCTGTGACTTTTTGCAATAGTTTTTTGCCAGCAGGTTTGGGTAGGGTGTTGGTTAGGTTTAGGGTTAAGGTCATGGTTATTTCTCGTTTTGGTGGGTTAAATGTCCGCTAGTTTATCATATCTTGCCAATGACAAAACGTGCTAGGATATGCTCAATTTTTAGGTTGATGGTTAGTAGATAAATTCTGTGATACTTCGTCGTTATATGACTCAGCAAGTTGCCCTCAATACCGCTTTGGTGTTGGGGTTTTTGTTGATTTTGTTGCTTGGCGGGCGAATGATTCGCTATTTTGGGCTGTCCGCTGAGGGTCGGGTGGATGGGGGGCTGTGGTTTGCCTTCATTGGCTATAAGTTGCCGTATTTTTTGGAATTATTGCTTCCGCTGTCGTTTTTTATTGCGTTGATGCTGGTGTTTGGGCGGTTGTATGTGGATCATGAAATGGCGGTGCTCAATGGCAGTGGGGTTTCTCGGGGCAGGCTCGCTCGGCTGATGACCCCACTGATTGTGGCGTTGTTTGTGGTCGAGGCAGGGGTGACGTTGGTGGCAAAGCCTTTGGGTGTGGGGCAGTCCGATGACATTTGGGCATCGCAGGCGTTGACGCAGGCGTTTGATTTGATTGAGC
>JAAXIL010000081.1:1311-7178 GCA_012270355.1 Psychrobacter sp. | reverse complement strand
TATGCAAAAACTGCACCGATGTGGCAAGTTCCCGTTTTAGCCGTTCGACCACGATCAGTCTAGCCTGTTCCCTCACGTCGGTCTTGGTGGTGAAATGGTCTCTGCGATCACCCAAGATGGACACCTTTTGCACCAAACCCCAATTTTGTAATTCCTTGATGCTGGTGGACACGTTCGAGCGAGCCACGACCAACGTGTCGCAAATTTCCTCGGCATTCATTGGCTTGCCGACGATGTATAGCAGGGCATGAATTTGCGACATGGTGCGGTTGACACCCCACTGTGGTCCCATTTCGCCCCAATGTAAGATAAATTTTTCGGTTGTTGGATTAAGTTTCAAAGTTGTCCAGTAGGTTGGTGTATTGGAAATTTAATTGGTTACGATTGTTTGATAAAACCGTCATGCAATATTCAGTTATTTCTGTCAATAGAGAAATTTAACGAATAACTTTACCTGTTGCCGCATCTCGTATTTGGCTGGGTAGCTCGTATCCTAACGTATCCCCTTGTAAAAATGTCACATTAGCATCATGTGCAAAATATGCCATCGCTTCATTTAGCGTCGTCGCAGGGGGCTGACCCGACGTGTTACAAATGGGTGATACCAATAAACCGTAGGTGATGATCTCACTACAAAAACTGGCACACAATTCACGAATCAAGGGATGGGCAATCACTCGCACCGCTACCGAGTTGTGTCTGCCTGTAATCCACTTCGGTATTGATTGACTGCCAGTAGAAATTGGCAGTAACCAGGTATGAGCTTGGCGAGCCTGATGCGAATCGTGCGGTTGCCAACTGGCTAAGATGAGGTTTCGCTGGACTGTAGAGAGTGGTTTAAGTAGTGAAGTAACACGGTCAGCACTGTCAGTCGCAACAATCATACCCTTATTAATGGGGCGATTTTTGATGGCAAGTATCGCCTTGACTGCTTGCTCGTCATACGCATCACAGCCGATGCCCCACACGCTTTCGGTTGGATAAGCCAGTAGGTTGCCTTGTTTTAGCCACTGGCTGGCTTCGGCTGGTGAGTTAAAAACAGTTGAATTATTCATGTTTTGGGATGAATCATACTCGTTTATACCGCCCACCAACTTGTTCCACCACGCCCATGAGCTCTAACTCCATCAGTTGAGCCAATAGCGTTGGCGTGTCTAGTCCTGTTTTGTCCACCAATGCATCCAAATCTTGTCCGTCAAAATCGAGATGCGTCCAAATGGCTTGCAGATGTTCGGGAATGTCGACGGCAGGTTTAGGATTGGTGCTGGGGGCTTGTAGATGACTAAAGGATTGTCGGTTGCTATTGGTTGGCTGAGGGGCTATCGGGTTTGCTTTAGCCTTGTATGTTGCGGGAATAACATCGGGCGTATCAATATTAGGATCGGGCAACTGATGCACAATGTCCTCAATCACCTGATCGGGGTGATAAATCAGGGTTGCCCCTTCACGAATCAGATGGTGACACCCCTCGGCATTGGCGTTGTCAATACGGCTTGGCAAGGCAAAGACTTGTTTGCCTTGTTCATTGGTGAGGCGAGCGGTAATCAGGGAGCCACTTTGTACGGTGGCTTCAGTCACAATTGTGCCCAGGCTCAGACCTGCCACCAGTCGATTACGACGGGGGAAGGTGTGTTTACTAGCAGGAGTTTTGGGTAGCAGTTCGGTGATGATACAGCCACCTTCATTGACGATGCGGTTAATCAGGTGAGCATGGCGTTTGGGATAAATAACATCAATGCCCGTGCCCATCACACCAACCGTGCGTCCCGCTTTATCGGGCGATTGTGCCAATGCCCCAAGGTGGGCATGACCATCCACGCCTTCGGCAAGCCCACTAGTGATGGGAATGCCCTTATCACACAGGTTTTGAGCCATATCAAAGGGAAACTTTTGCGCGTGGTCGGGCGGTTTACGAGAGCCAACAATGGCAATTTGTGGGTCGCTAAGACGGGCGACGTTACCCCGATAAAACAGCACGGGAGGCGGGTCAAACAGTTGATTTAATTGGAGCGGATAATCGTCATCGTGCACAAAAAGCAGATGATAGTTATTTGCCTGAACATCGGCATCAATTTGAGCTAAAAAAAGTGCATCTTCGCTATCAGAGGCATCTTGCTGACGGGCAACATGATTAGCGTGTAATCCCAAATCTGCCCAAGCCTGAGCAGACGCATCTATTGCCCCTTCTGGTGAGCCAAACGCCTTGATGAGCTTGTAATAACTGGCAAGCGAGGTATTAACCCGATGCCAAAGCAGTAAGATGGCTTGTTCGTCGTTTTTTAACTCGTCATTTTCTACCATTACCACGACGGTCAAACCCTCTCACTACTTATAAATAGATTTTTAGCACTATCTAATACATCGCTACTGGCGGTGATAAGCGGTCACCCACGCTCAATGGGATTTCGGCATCAAGCACATAAGCATAGCTGATTTTATTGAACGTCTTAAAAATCATTAGGTGACCTGCCTGCTCGCTTGGTAATCTTACTGGCATGTCATTATCCATCACATCTCGAACCAAAGGACCTCGGCGAGAGATGGCAAGTACGTCGCCTGGTTTTGCCCCGTTCTCTGTGCCAAGGTTAATCGCCACGACACTGCCTGCGGCCGCATTGCCAATCGAATCGGTCACTCGAACAATCATCCCGCCACGATTAACCACCGCAGGCGAGGGCTGAAACATAGGTGGCACGGCATTGCCCAGCTCAACAAATACTCTGTCGCCTTCTCGCACTTCATACTCATAAGAGTCGAGTAGTTCGATGCTGGATACGCCATTGGTTTCGACCGCTGTGACCGTGCCAGTTGCCACTTGTCTGACCTCTAAGCCCACAATTTGATTAGTGGCAGGGTCAACGAAGGGCTCGCCTTCACGGTAGATGCCATAGCGTTGTCCCACAATCAGTGGCACGCCTTTGGCATAAATTTTGTCGCCTGCACCCGTGATGATGTTGCGATTTTTGGAAGCAATCACATAAGGCGTGTGTTCATAATCAGTTGGATTAACAATCAGCACGCGATCCAACCAATATTCAATGGCAGATAGGGGAATGGGCGGAATGGCATTATTTAGGGGGGTGATGGTTACACTATGGGCCGTAGCGGGGGCAGTAGCAGTCATGTTGCGTTCAATACCCGCACAGCCTTCGCCCGTATCGATGCCTACTAAGGTTTGACCTTGGATTACGCAAAGTAGCAAAATGTCATCGGGATAAATCAAGTTGGGATTTTTTATTTGCTTATTCGCTGCCCAAATGCGTTTCCAATCCCAAGGGTTATCCAAATATCTGCCCGAAATATCCCATAATGTGTCGCCCTTTTTGACCACATAGCGGTTGGGAGCGTCTGCTTTAAGGCGAGGCGGCGGGTTGTTTGCGTGAGCAAGACTCGATATTGCCAGCATCGCTAAAGACATTACCCCAGCAATCCCTAGCTGTTTTAACTTAAACGGTTTGAATGTGTTTTTTAGCATGTCCCCAACCTGTGTCAGATAAGTAAGCCAATTATCACTGCCATCGACCGACCTGATAATTGCAAATGGTGCTTAAGTTTACAATTTTGTTAAGAATAGCACAATGGCAGTAACTATTTCGCATATTTATCGGCGAAAGTTTGGAGTTTATCGAAAAGTGAATACGATGGGCTATTCTTTGGGTTCGACCACCTTGCGAATTTCATCCGCCACCAACTCAGCATCATTTGCCAGTACAGTAACTTTTTGGGGCAAGTCTTCTAACCCTTCGGTATGTTTGGGACGAGGCAATGTCACATTGCCAACCGCTTCAATAATTGTATCGCTAAATTTAGCAGGCAGTGCGGTTTCACAGCAGATAATAACCTCATCGTCTCTTTGCAATTCGCTGGCAACCTTGATGCCATCGGCAGTATGCGGATCAATTAAATCACCCGTTGCCTCATACACCGCCTTGATGGTGGCAAGTCGATTGGCGTGCGTGGACTTGCCTGCCGCAAAGCCATACCGATTACTCACCAATTCTGCCACATCGGACAAATCAAACCCTTGCCCCGATTTGACGCCTGTAAATAAGTCACCCACCCGTGCACTGTCTTTTTCAAGCAATAAATAAATAAACCGTTCAAAGTTGGACGCTTTGGAGATGTCCATCGAGGGGCTAGAGGTCACGTAAGTGTCTTGGGCGGAACGTGGCGAGTATTTTCCGCCATTAAAAAAGTCGTTGAGCACGTCGTTTTCATTGGTCGCCACAATTAAGCGGTCAATGGGCAAGCCCATTTCACGGGCAATGTGCCCTGCACAAATGTTGCCGAAGTTGCCCGACGGCACGCAAAAACTCACCATATCGTCGTTGCTATTCGATACCGCAAAATAGGCTTTAAAATAATACACAATCTGAGCCAAAATCCGCCCCCAGTTGATGGAGTTGACCGTGCCGAGGCTATATTTGGTTTTGAAATCGACATCTTCTTGTAAGGCTTTGACGATGTCTTGGCAGTCGTCAAACATGCCTTGGATGGCAATGTTATGAATGTTGGCATCGGTTAGGCTATACATCTGTGCCCGCTGGAATTCGCTCATTTTGCCATGTGGCGACATCATAAACACTTCGATGTTGTCTTTGCCTCGTAAGGCATATTCTGCCGCACTGCCTGTGTCGCCACTGGTTGCCCCGATGATGGTGAGGCGTTCGTTTTTGGCTTTCAACACATATTCAAACGCATTGCCCAAAAACTGCATCGCCACGTCTTTGAATGCCAATGTCGGACCATTGGACAACTCTAAAACGTATAAGCCTTGTTTATAGTCTTTGATACTACGGACGGGAACAATGTCGTCTGAGCCAAATACCTCGCTGGTGTAGGTGCGATTGATGATGTCTTGTAAGTCTGCTTCTGGAATGTCGGTGGCAAACAGACGCATGATGGCAAAAGCAAGCTCGGGATAGCTTAAGTGTCGCCACGCATCGAGCGTTGCCCTATCAATTTGCGGATAGTCTTCGGGTAGCATCAGCCCGCCATCGGGGGCAAGTCCCATGAGTAGCACGTCGCTAAAGGGCATGGGGGCGGTGTTGCCTCGGGTGGAGATGTAGTTCATGAGCAAGTATTCCAGTCGATATTGGGCGGTTTTAATGGCGGATAAGTGTAGCAGAAAGCCTGCCGAACTTCAGTAACCATCAACTTGACATCTTGTGTTGTGGTGGATAATTGTGGGTTATAATAGCAGTCATTACTGCCCAAATCACCACACAAACGACCACGTCCACCATGCCCATGCTGACCTCTCTTACGCTACAAAATTTTGCCCTCGTTGACCAGCTTGAACTTGGACTCAGCGAAGGTTTTAACGTCATTACGGGCGAGACAGGAGCGGGCAAATCGCTACTTCTCGATGCGTTGTCGTTGTGCACGGGCGGGCGGGCTGATAAAGACATGGTTAGGCACGGGCAAGACAGTGCGGACGTGTTTGCTCAGTTTGAGGACATGGCGTTTTTACAGGGCAAAAACAGCGGGCTGGCAACGTGGTTCGGCGAGCGTGAGCGGGAATTTGACGGTGAGGTGCTTATTCGTCGGCAACTGATGGCAAATGGGCGTTCGAAGGCTTGGCTAAATGGGTCACCCGTGAGTTTGAGCGAGCTGAAAGAACTAGGGGCGATGCTGGTGAATATCCATTCGCAACACGCCCAGCAAGCCTTGCTCAAACCACAATTTGTCATGAATTGGCTCGATGACATGGCAGGACTAAAACCGCTCGCCAAACAAGTGAGCGTGGCTTTTGCGACGCATACACGCCTCAAACGTCAAGCCGAAAAAATTGCTGAAATTCAAGCCCAGCGTCAAGAACGCATGAGTCTGCTGGCAAGCCACCTTGCCGCGATGGGGCCACGAGG
>JAAXIL010000081.1:390-1301 GCA_012270355.1 Psychrobacter sp. | reverse complement strand
CCGCATTAGTCGGCTGGAAAGCGAGCTTGCTGACATGGAGCCATTGCTTAGCGTGGATTATGCCCAAATTGAAGCCGAGCATGAGGAGTTAACCAATCTTGAGGCGTTGATGCTGGAGGCAAGCGAGGCGGTGGCAATGCTCGACAATGACAGCGATGAACCCGATGTGGCGTCGCTAATCGGGCGGGCGATTCGCATTTGCGACAACCAAAGCGATGTCAGCCCAACCTTTGCCAAAATAAGCGACAGTTTATATCTAGCTCAGGAGCAAATTTCGGAGGCAACGGGCATGCTGATGGATTATGCCGAACAGCAACTGCCTGACCCCGAACGCTTGGTGGAATTGAATACGCTGATTAGCCTAGGGCATCGCTTGTCTCGCAAGCATGGGTTGCCCGCCGGCGATTTGGTGGCAGAGGCGAAAGAGTGGCAAGCTGAATTGGACGAACTGAACGCCCAGCCAACCGCCGATGCGATGACTGCTCAAATTGATGAAGCATGGCAAGCCTATTTGCAGTTGGCGAATGACTTGCATGAGGCACGGAGCACATCTGCCCCTGCCATTGCCGACAAATTGGTGGCAATGCTTAAACCGCTTGCCCTGCCAAATGCCCGTGCTGAGTTTGCCTTTACGCCCAAAGAGACGGCTCAATTTAACGCTCACGGCACGCATGAGGTTGAGCTATTGTTTGGGGCAAATGTGGGGATGCCATTACAACCCTTGCACAAAGTCGCTTCGGGCGGGGAGCTATCTCGCATGGCACTGGTGATGCAGGTGTTGGTGGCTACGGCAGATATGGTTTCAGAAACAGAAAAATCGGACGCAGACGCTCATTCACAACCGCAACCCATGTTGGTATTCGATGAGGTGGACGTGGGCATCAGCGGTGGTACGGCTCAAGTGGTCGGCG
>JAAXIL010000081.1:0-380 GCA_012270355.1 Psychrobacter sp. | reverse complement strand
AATTGCTACGCTCGCTTGGGACGCATCAACAACTTCTTGCCATCACGCATCAGGCTCAAGTCGCCTCGCAAGCCCATCAGCACATTTTGGTGCAAAAGTCGCATGGCAATTCAGTAGATGATGCTCAAAACAGTGGGCAAAACAATGCCCAAACAACCAGCAAGATGACCATCATCACAGGCGATGCTCAAATTGATGAGTTGGCTCGCATGTCGGGCGGGGTGAACATTACCGACGTGACCCGAGAGCATGCCCGCAGTTTGTTGGCGGGGGTGGGAGGTTAGCTTTTACTCATTAAAATTAAGAAGTAGGGCGAAACTTTTGAGTTCAAGCCCATAATATATACTTATCGACGCTAATTGAGCTAGATACCCCATCCC
>JAAXIL010000155.1 GCA_012270355.1 Psychrobacter sp. | reverse complement strand
CAAACCCTAAATCAACCCCCAGTTCTGCCAACTGTTCTTTAAAGGCTTCGGCTTCCTGCTCAAGCGTTTGCTTTAGCTGGGTTAAACTGGGGACTCTGCCTACACCTGCAGGTAATAAGTCTTGTAGTTGAGTATTCGTAACACTTGAATTGAGTAGTTCTCTCGAAGAATTATTTACTGTTGAATCATCAAGCAACTGTTTTAACAACTGGTAACGGGACAAGCCGTCCATTTCCAACGCCTCTTGACCATTAATGGCTGGCTCGCCTGCCACGATGCGGACTTGATTACGTCGTAAAAACTGCTTGGCAGGGTGCGAAACAACTTTAGTTAGAGAGGCAATGTCTATGTGGGTAGTTTTCTCGGCGATGAAGTGACTGACATCGCCAATCGTCTGCTCAGTAGTTATATGACCATTGTTAGTAAGGCTTTGTGCCAATTCAGTTAGCGTTTGCTTGGTTGGCAAAGCCAACATAGTAGTCATGTGCTGATTTTCTTCCTTGCCGTATGCTCGGTGATACACTGCTTGCCATAATTTTGCGGGGGGCAGGCTCGCTTTACGCTTGTTTTCCACCTCGTTCATTTGCTGATGCAATAAGCGAGACATATCATCTAATTCGCTCAATTCGATTGAAGCGTTCAGCGGTGCTTCACCAGTTGTTTCGTCCTTAAATTCTTCTGACAATTCGTCTTTAATTTCGTTTGAGGCTTCAACTTGGGCTTCAACAAATAGTGATTTGGCAAATGGCACGGGCGGATGCTCGGTTACTAGCCACCGTTTAACGATAGACGGCATCACCGATAAGGCAAGTTTGGTTTGTGGGTTTGAGTCTAAGGTTGAATTTAAGTTTAAACTTGCCTCTTCCTTATTATCCATTAACTCAGGCATTGTTTCAGGTAACTGCCAATCAACTTTGCCAGTTAAAAACTCAATAAGCTCACTAACGGGGTTTGCAGGCAAATGTTCATAAGCATCGGTCAGGCTACGCCCATTATAAAAAATCCAGCACGCTGATCTGGCACACAGGATGGCATCCAAAAATGCCCCATTATCATCATCCTCACTAAAGCGGTCGCCTCGCCTTGCCACACCTGCTTTCATGAGATCAATGCGATTGTCATTGTCTCGATTTGGAAATTCGGACAAGTTCATGTTGAGCATCACCACCAACCCAAACGGCACGTTGCGTAACGCCCCAAATCTTCCAAAGGTAATCACTCCTGTCGGCTCAGCACTGACCTGCTGACTTTCTAATGTTGATTGTATGCTATCAAGCATAAATGGCAGTTTGAGCGGTAGATTCTGTAACTGGATAGGCACGTTAACAGAATGAGCCTCGTTGTTATTGTAGGCTTTATCTTGAGAAACATTTTGGGCGTTGTTGTTATTAACCTTATTATGCGAACTGTCCGCTGTTTCATAAAAACGGTTGGCTCGTAGGCTCGATCGAAAGCCATTCATGGCAGTATAAATCGCTCGCATTTGCCGAGTTTGGGCATATTTACCAAAATAGCGGTCAATCACACCATGCTCTATGTCGTTTAGCCATTGGTCTGCCGTTTGCCGTTTATCAAACGCTTTACGGTTGGCATGCAAACCGGTGTGAATGCGACACAGTGCCTCAATGATTGGGGCATCACTTAGACTGATATTAGGCAGTGGACGGGTCGTTTCAGGCATCAAGTCGTTTATCGTACCGTCTTTGCTCTCTGACCCAGAATATAGCCCAGCATAAAGAATATCCGTCGCCCCTGCTTCTGGCATAATCAAACCGAGTGCCAAACGGTCGAGGGCATGGGCAAAGGTAAAGCGATAATCGGTATCGCTAGGGTCTAACGTTTGTTTCAGATGGGCTTCGTCAAATCCACGTATGAATCCTGCTTGTTCCAACAGCGAACACGCCCGACGCATCTGCTCACCTGTCAACCCGAAGCTGTCATATAACGGCTCGAGCATCAGCCAATCAAACACACTTGAAGCGGTAAATCTTGAACCCGTCACCCCGAGCAGATCATAAAAACCTGTAATCGCCTGCCACAGTTTGCGGATGCTGGTATCCACCACCCCCGTAATTTTAGCAGGCAAGACCAAACCATCTTGCCCTCGCCCATCAACAAATACTGAGCGAATAACGGCATGATGCTGATCAACATTGGGCATGAGCACCACAATGTCGGATAGATGGCGAGCAGAACCATCTGCGTTGGGCTCATTGAGCCATCGCCCAATCATCATCCTAAGCACTTCAAGTTGGCGAGACAAACTGTAACATGAATGAATGCTTAGGCTATTGTCTTCACCGCCCATCTGCCACTGCCTTGTAACACTGTCTTCATAACGACGCTGTTCAATGTCCGCTAGTTGAATGTTTTGCAAACTTTGCACGGTTTTTTGCGTTGCTTGCTCTTGCGTGCGGGTGTCTTCCAGCATCAAAATGTCGAACTGCAATTGTTCAAGCAAAGTGGGGCTTTTAGGCTTTTCTAACCCATCATCACCAAACCACAGCGATTTTTGAATTGGGTCACGCAGGGTCGCTGTCTCAAAATCATCTCGCCATTCAACGCTATCTTGCTGGTTATCCATGTTGCCTGCCATGTCTGCCAGCATGGCAAAGGTTTCCCGAGATTGTTTACCCAAGCGAGACAGCAGGGTGTGTCCATGCTCTCGCAAATATACCGATTGAGGGTTAATAAAGCGTTGCCTGTCGAGCCAGCGTTTATCGACGATATCTGCCCAATACAGTTGCGATGGGTTGTAGTGATACAAATTAATTTCAATGTAACGAGACAGTTTTTGCAAAAATTCAAGCTCAATCGGGGGCAATTGCTGAATAGTAAATAGGCGTAGGCGTGATGGCAGTACCGCCTGCACCTCGTCTATGGTCGTAGCGTCATTACAACCCAATGCTTGCCAAAATTCTCGCGCAACCGCATTGCGATGCTCAAACACCTCGGCAAACAAGCTTTGCCACAAATGACGCTTAGCAACTTCTAACGCCGTATAATGTTCGGTCAACCATGCAGGGGTTTGATGCTCAACACCATCGAAACGCTTAGACAATTCATCTTTATCTTTAATGAGCTCTGCCACATTAATCGCTTCATCCCGTGACCATTTGATAAGCCAATCCTCACGGTAGGTCAGATAGCGGGTAAACATTCTGGCAATGTCGCCTGCCAATTGCCACAGTCGAGATTCGGTTGTGGTGTCGGTCGTAGTATTGGTTGTCGATTGATAATCTATAGCTTGCTGATTTGCTGTTTGATGGTTTATAGAATTGTCGGTCACTGTTTTTTCTGCGGTTTCAAGCTCTGATTTAAGCATTGGTTCGAGTAAAATATGCAAGGTTTCATAAAGTGGGTGCGTGTGGTCAAATGAGATTTGCTTTGTATCCAGTTCGCTGGAAGCGGAGTTTGAATGATCATCAAACGTCCCATACAGCACTGCACGCAAATAACCAAAAACTCGCCATTGCATTACCGCCTGCGATAACACCGCCACTTCTGGCACGTTTAGCCCTGTCGGCTTGCCTTGCTCAGCGAGCCAAGCGTTGTGGACATCCAACACGTTTTGCATCAACTGCCATTGATATTGGCCCCAAAATTGAGCCGTCACCAACGTGCTAATACCTGCCCGCTCGGCAAAGGTTTTATCTAGCCATTCACCAAGCACCATAGAGGGCACAATCACCACAAATCTGGCAAATACGTCATCTGAGGACGAGCGGTAGTCGTCTAATAATAGATCCAGTAGGTATTCGGTGCGATGCGATTGGGTAATGGCAAACATAAGGCGAAGTCGGTTATCATCAATAGAGGATTTGGTTTACAATAGCACACTTCTTGCCCTTAATTTTACCTGAAAACTTCCGCTTTATGCCCACGCTTCCACTTCGTCCGATTAACGCTATTTTTGTGCATCCCAAAGACCGTTATTATGTGGTGCTGATGCAAGGCGACAACCCCGAACGCTATGAATTGCATCGGGTATCTCGCATGAAGCTAGACGGTACGAGTTGGCAACGTCGTACCCCATACGCTGGCAACATTGATGACCTAAAACTGGTCAAAGATCAACGGATTGCTGATAGCCAATTACAACGCACCATCACGACGGAAAACTTGCCTGCCACATTGCACGGCAGAACGGTGTCATTCTTTTTGAACTGGTGGCAGAACAATGGCTATGAGTGGCATCAAAATAACCATAGCCAAACTGATAAACCAAATGCTCAATCTGGCAATTTGTCGCAAATTCAATCGCAAACTGAACAACACCCAAACCAACAATTAAACCCAAACCAAAATTCAGCCACTCAGTCCCGTAATCAAACCGCTAGCAAGTCCGTAAACACTCTTGATAACGCTAACACCGAACCAAAGCCACACTCCAAACCTAAGTCGTCTGACAATACACTCATTAAAGGGGTTACAAATACTAAGAGTGAAAAAAACAACAAACCAGCCGACAATAATCAGCCCGTTGGTGATGACTTCTTTGATAATATGCTCGCTGATTTAGATGACTTATAGTTAGTAGTAGTACCGTGGCACATTTAAATAAAAACAAAACAATAGTCGCCCATAGTTACTAATACCGCTAATCTTTAATTTTCTTTGATAATCTACTAATGATTGACTTGTCCCCCACGCTCACCCGACGCATAAAAGCCAGTTTTTTAATCATGCTGGGGGTGTTATTGTCCGCATTTTTTGTTATCTACACTTGGCTTTGGCAACACAATCGAAGCATTGACCATCCCTTGCCTTTATTTGATGGCGTGCAAGCCGACACTATTCAAAGTGATACTAATAAAGCCGTGATGGCTACCAACACGGTATTGAACGTGGTTGCCACACCCATTTTAGAAAACTCATTAAACGAAGCTCTGCCCGTATTTTCCAGTCGCTTTCCAGACATGACGGTCAATATTGAATATCTGCCAGCTAACGAAATACGGGCTTATATCAAGGCTCATTCTGACGTTGGGTTGGTGCTTGCAGACGAAAGCACGGTGAGCAAACTTAATGATCATAAAACGTTGGAAAATGAGCCACAAGCCAGCTCATTTCAAAGTCAACTTGACCAAGACGATGACACCGTCAATCACGTCGCCATTTTCCAAGTCGCTCTTAAAGCTGACTCTAATCGCTCAAATATTGATGACATGAGCGAAAGCCAACTCGATAATTTGGTGAGGTTGCAAGGGTTTATTCTGCCGAGCCACAGCGATGACGCCAGCGTGACGAGTTTTAGAAACTTCTTGCTAGCAAGTTCCACTCAACGATATTTTAATACCGATGAGACCTTAAGCATCGAGCCGTACCAAAACAATGTGGACGATTTATTTAATCCAAACGGTAACCCGCCTGCCGATACACCTGTTGAAAAAATTGCCATCGCTGAAGCGATTGACAGCGAGCGAGAGCGGGATAATGAAGCGGTAGAGTTGGTTGAGTAGTTATTTTTGGTTATTATTTTTCCGAGATAGACTCCGTTGTTTGTTATAATTTCCATCATTAAATCACTTTCATTATCCATAATGCTTAACATGCGACACAAGCGGGCGAAGTTATACTTATCTTACGATGAGTGAGCTTAATAAATTCGTTTAAGCATTGATTGAAATAAAAAATATGTGCCTATAGCTCAACAGGATAGAGCAGTCGCCTCCTAAGCGACCGATCCGAGTTCAAGTCTTGGTGGGCACGCTCCTAATTTATATTTGTTTTCACTGCTTCTGTTCTTTGACTACTTAAAATTAGGGTCAATAATCATGAATAAATTTAAGGTAAAGCAGGTTGGAAGTCATTAGGCAGTAATAAAGACGGATGAGACTGCGATTGTTTACCTGGTGGCAGTGCTAAAAATTGTCCAAAGAAGTAAGTAATTAAACGACACTCATATATCATTATTTCCCACTCTACAAAATTAGATAGCTAACCTCCATGTCCTTTGTACACCTCGGTATTCACAGCGAATTTTCTATCACGGACTCCATCGTTCGCATCAAGTCACTCGTCAAGTCTGCCTCAAGCGACGGGCAAACCGCCCTTGCCCTCACCGATTTATCAAACCTTTATGCAACGGTGAAATTTTATAGAGCGTGCCTCGGTGCGGGCATCAAACCGATTATCGGCACAGAACTCATCGTTGACAATGCCGATACCCGCCTGATGCTTCTTGCGATGAACAATACGGGCTATCAAAATATCACTCGTCTCGTCTCGTTAGGCTTTACCAAAGGACGCATGAACCCAAACAATCGGGGCGTACCCATTGTTGAGAAAGCAGATATTCTTGACATGAGTGAGGGAGTAATAGCCTTATTGACAGAAACCTCGGACGTGGGTCAAGCCTTATTAGGCTCAAATCCAGAAAATGCGGATGCACTGCTTATTGATTATCAAAAAAGTTTTGGTGACCGCCTTTATTTTGCCATCAAACGTACAGGGCGAGCGGGTGAAGATGCGTTTACCCATCAATACATTTTAGCAGGGGCAAAACATGGCATTCCGATTGTCGCTCATAATGACGTACGGTTTTTAGAGCCTGACGACTTTGATGCCCATGAAGCCCGAGTGTGCATCGCAGGCTCGTATGTGCTTGCCGATCCGAACCGCCCTCGCCTTTATTCTGCCGAGCAATACCTCAAAACTCAAGAGCAGATGCAAAACTTGTTTGCCGACATTCCACAGGTTGTCGCCAATACGGTAAGCCTTGCCGAGCGGTGTAATGTAACACTTACTTTGGGCATCAACGTGTTGCCGGATTTTCCCGTGCCTGAAGGCGAAACCATCGAAACTTTTTTCCGCTCTGAGAGCCAACGAGGTCTGAATGCAAGGCTGGATAAACTCTATCCGCCCGCCGAGCGTGGCGACAATTGGGATGCCATCCGTAAGCCCTACGATGACCGCCTAGAGCATGAAATCAACATCATTTTATCAATGGGCTTTCCAGGTTACTTTTTAATTGTGATGGACTTCATCCGCTGGGCAAAAAACAATGGCGTGCCCGTCGGTCCAGGGCGAGGCTCAGGGGCAGGCTCGCTGGTAGCGTATTCGCTGAACATCACCGACCTCGACCCCCTACATTATGATCTACTGTTTGAGCGATTTTTGAACCCCGAACGGGTATCCATGCCCGACTTTGATATTGATTTTTGCATCGATGGACGAGATCGGGTGATTGACTATGTCGCCAGTAAATA
>JAAXIL010000078.1:2066-7297 GCA_012270355.1 Psychrobacter sp. | reverse complement strand
ATTGAGGTCAACTCGCAAAAAGGCAACACCGAGTTTTGTTTGTATTTGCCATTTGAGTAATATAATTAAGCATAAAAATTGAGATAACAAATAATGACGACTAATCACACACCGCAAAATACCCTTTGGCTGATTGATGATGACCCTGCCTTACGGCTGGTGCTGGAAGAGGCGTTTTTGGATGCGGGGCTAGATGTTGTGGTGTTTGCCAATGCTCAAGGGGCGTGGGCGAAGCTGAATGATGTGCTCGGCGGTCATGCAAAGCGACAAACCCTGCCCGATGTGATTTTGACCGACATTCGGATGCCGATGATGGACGGGCTATCGTTTAGCGAGTGGGTACATGAGCGGTTTCCTGAGTTGCCGATTGTGATTATGACGGCTCATTCGGATTTGCAGTCGGCGGTGGACAGCTATCAGACGGGGGCGTTTGAGTATTTGCCCAAGCCGTTTGATTTGGATGAGGCGATTTCGGTCATCAATAAGGCGGTGAGCCGTCAGCAAACAAATGGGCAAAAAGGGGGAAAAAGTGCGTCTGAACCTGCTTCAATCAAGCAAGAGCAGGCGGACACGGATAAAGATAAAGACTTTGGCAATGAAACAAATCAGGATAATGATGAAAAGTCATCGGGTAAAGCATCGGTAGCAGTAGCATCTGAAGGTAAACCCTCTGCTAAATCACCCTCTAAGTCAACGGCAAAACAGGCAAAAAAAAGTGTCCGACAAAACAAAGGCAATGCTAAGGAACAAGGTTCGATTATTGGACAGTCGCTTGCCATGCAAACGGTGTTTCGGGCGATTGGTCGGCGGTCGGCATCACCAATCACGGTGCTGATTACGGGGTAATCGGGCACGGGTAAAGAGCTTGTTGCAGGGGCATTGCATGAGCATTCACCTCGGGCGGATAAGCCGTTTATCGCCTTGAACATGGCGGCAATTCCGCATGATTTGATTGAGTCGGAGTTGTTTGGACATGAAAAAGGGGCGTTTACAGGAGCGACGACGGCTCGGCAAGGACGGTTTGAGCAAGCTAATGGCGGCACGCTATTTTTAGATGAGATTGGCGATATGCCATTTTCGACGCAAACTCGATTGCTTCGAGTACTTGCCAATGGGGAGTTTTTTCGGGTCGGTGGTCAAAAGCCGATTCAGGTGGATGTGAGAATTGTGGCAGCGACGCATCAAAATTTGGAAGAGCTGGTTCGGGCAGGTAAATTTCGAGAAGATTTATTTTATCGGCTCAATGTGATTCGCCTGCCCTTGCCCCCACTGCGAGAGCGACGAGAAGACATTCCTGCATTGGTGGACTTTTTCATGAGCCGTGCGGCAAGTGAGATGCACACCGAAGAAAAGCAATTATCCGAGTCTGCGATGGCCTTGATGCTAACGTTTAATAGGTCGGCCATTGTCAGGCAGTGAGAAAATGCAGGTCGTTGGAGTACGGTCATGGCGACGGGCGATGTGGTGCTGGTAGAAGATTTGCCGCCTGAGCTGACCGAGTTTGCCAGACGGTTAACCCATGACAGCTCATCAGTCGCATCGACAGCATCGGGAGCAATGCCATCAGCGAATGACGTAGAGCAGGTATTTGAAACACAACCTTATAACGATCAAGGGTTTGCAAACACACGTTCAAATACTGCCAATAACTCGTCCATCACCAATGCAGGGCGTTCGTTTGATTCGACTGATTTAGCGTCGAGTATGCAACCAAATCCAAGTTCAAGCCCATCCCCTTTCACACTGTCAACCGCAACGCCAACACCAGTGGCAACGTGGCAACAAAAACTGCAACTTTGGGCAAATCAGGCGTTAAACGAGGGCAACACTGACATTTTGCAAATGGCAACGCCAGAGTTTGAACGAGTGCTGATAGAGGTAGCATTAGAGCATACCCGAGGGCGAAAGGGAGAGGCAGCAGAACTATTGGGTTGGGGGCGAAACACGCTGACAAGGAAATTGAAGCAAATTGATAACGTGCTTAACGAACAATAATTCTAAAACCATTAAACAAATGTTACTGCGATTGTCAATATCTTTTTGCCTTTTTTCTTGCCTTTTATCATCAGTATCGGTATAATCTCGCCCTTGCCAAAAAAACGCCTTCACATGACTGATGCAAAATTTTGGCGATATTCTAGCGTGAGCTGATGCGAATGTTGTGAATACCATATAAAAATATTGTTTTTGCTTGAGACCATTCGCTAAATTCTTATTATACAGCCACGTTAATGACCCGTTGTCTCATCTTTTCACTCTGTCATCAAACGGATTAAGCCAAAGGAGGCTTTATAATGCCTGAAGTTAAGGTCAAAGAAAACGAACCTGTCGATATTGCGATTCGTCGCTTCAAACGTGCTTGCGAAAAAGCAGGCGTACTTGCTGATGTGCGTAAGCGTGAATTTTATGAAAAGCCCACGCAAGAACGTAAGCGTAAAAAAGCTGCTGCGGTAAAACGCCATCAGAAGAAAGTCAGACGTGAAACCATGAACACGGGGCGTAAATACTAATTTGTTTAGATGTGCAGTGAGCAAAATCTAAGACCTTTAGATTTTGCCTTAAGATGACCTTACTTTGATGTTGCTACTTTTTGGATAAATAAGTGGCAAACATTAAGTAAGGTTTTTTTATGCCTGATTGTTTATTATGGCTTTATCCACAGTTGCTATAAGTGTTGTTTTAATTAAGAATATCCCATTTTTATATTACCCAATCATAAGGAAAAAATATGAGCGTCAAGCAAACCATGACTGAGGCTGTCAAAACTGCCATGAAAGCCCGTGAGCTAGAAAAAGTAAAAGTGCTACGAAATGTGCAGTCGGTCATCAAACAAATTGAAATTGACCGCCAAACCGAACTCGACGATGCGGAGGTGACCCAAATTTTGCAAAAACAGCTTAAACAACGTCAGGAGTCGTTGGCAGTATTTACTGATAACGGGCGAGAGGATTTGGCTGAAAAAGAGCAGTTTGAGATTGATATCATCAATGAATTCATGCCTGAGCAAATGAGCGACGACGAACTTGCCCAATTGGTAAATGCCGAGATTGCCGAGCAAAACGCCACGTCTATGCAAGACATGGGCAAGATTATGGGTGCATTAAAAGCCAAGACGGCTGGAAGGGCAGATCCTGCTTTGATTTCGGGATTGGTGAAGCAAGCGTTGAGGAGATGATTTTTGTTTTATTTGGCTAAGGCTTAAAATCATTTGCCTTTTTTATACGAGCTAAGTCGGCATTTAACGTCGCTACAAGCGGTGCGGTGTTCACATTTTCCGTATCTTTCGCCTGTTCTGATAAGTTAATGGCTTGCGTAATTGAGACTTGAGCCGAATCGTATTGCCCATGCCACAATTGCTTAAGGCTACGGTAGCGAAGTGATTGCACCGTTGCTATCGTCTTGCTGGCGGCCGTGTCCGCTTGCCGAGCCAGCTCAGCATACGCCTGTTCGAGCAGTCGCAAACTTTGCACGTCATGTGGTTGATTATTGACCAACGGCCTAACTAAAGCGATGACTTGGGTTGCTGATTGTTGTCCTGCCTGTTGATTTGTAGCCAGTTTGCTGGCATCTAGATAAGCGAGAGCCAACTCAATTTTGAGGTCACGACGTTCCGGGTACAGGCGTTGTAATGGGGCTAAAAGTTGCACCGCCGATTGTGGTTCGTCCTGGATTCGCAAAATTTCGGCTTGCGTGATACTAAAAAGTGGCTCAACTGAGGATTTAAGGGCATGACCTTGGTTAAGTTGTGAGCGAGCGGTTTGCAAGGTAGCATTCGCCTCACCAAAACGGTTCATCATGGCATACCAATATACCAGTGCCAGTCTTGCCCCGAGGCTATTTTCGCCCGCCACTTTAAGCTCGTTTTCGGTAGTTTGGTTGGTCAGTACTGCTAATCGCCATTTGAGTAAATCAAACTGGATGGTTCGCTGTTTTTTTAATGCCTCAGAGTTGCTAATAGTATTTTTATAACCTTGACGGGCATAAACTTGGGCTCGGCTTTGGGCTTCGCTCATACGCTCATTGCTTAACGGATGCGTCATGATAAAGCTGGGTAAAAATCGATTTCGACTGCTATTAAGCTGAGATAGAGCATTGAGTCTTGCGAAAAATTGGTGCATGGCGTTTGGTTCATAGCCTGCTTTGGTCATGAGCGCCATACCCACTCGATCCGCCTCTCGCTCATTGCTGCGGCTAAACGCCATTTGCGATTCCAACGCCAACGTTTGACTGCCTGCCATCATCGCCGCCGCCGCATTGCCCCCTTCCCCGCCTGCACTTGCAGCCGCGATGGCAGCAAGCATCCCGCCAATTTGCATCATCATTGCCTGCTTGCTCGCATCTTGTCGCTGCTCATAATGTCGCTGGCTTAAATGGGCAAATTCGTGTGCCCCCACGCTTGCAACCTCCTCCATGCTGTTAGCTTCGAGTACCGTGCCTGCATTAATGCCTACCACCCCGCCAGGAATGGCAAACGCATTGATTTGCGGACTGTCCACCAACACCAAAGCTAGCGGGGCGGGCAATCCTGCATAGGCATTGATGTCCCACGCCATGTGCTCGAGCACCTCTTGCGACCACGCATCCTCAAGCGTTCGCACACTGCCGTTTAACTGTTGTAGCGACCACTGCCCGACCGATTTATGCTCGGTGCTGTCCACAAACCGCAACCCCTCACCGCCCAAATCAGGCAAGGTCATGGTATCTATGCCATTTGTTTGATTTGACAATCCATAAGGTGTTTGAGCGTTTGCATTGATTCCATAACTTGCAAGCAAGACGGTTAGCAGAGCCTTAAAAATACGCTGATTTGAATACCGCTTTGAGTGAGTTGATCGCAAAGGCAAGGATTGAAAAAATTTGGGTAGGAAGCAGTTCATAAGCAAGCGTCGATAAGCGATGGGCGATTTGATTGCGTAAATCTTAAAGTGATTAACGAAACCTTTGCGAAAACAAGGCGATGCTTTATCATACTCAAATCATCTGTCCTAAGTTTGTCATGCCTGTAATTTTTCATATCGCCATTTTGTTTCATCAATTGTTTAACCAAACGTAAACGTCTTTGCCTCATGTCCATCGAATATACTTTATCTCAACGCTCCAACTTGTCCTCTAGCGACATTGAGCTTATCCATAAGTTTTTGCAAAATTTATCTGACCCTTCACTGAACAGTGCGGCAGCATTAAACCCCATTGTTATCAGCCACATTGTTGATGGGCGGGGGCTTGCCTGC
>JAAXIL010000078.1:0-2056 GCA_012270355.1 Psychrobacter sp. | reverse complement strand
CCGCTGCTTAAACTGAAGGTTGCTTTGCGGTCGGTAGCAGACGGCGAAAGCGAGTATGTCCTCGCAACCGACCCTAACTCAAAAACCGACATCGACGCATTTTGTCGTCAGTCAAGCACAAATCAATCCATGCCAGATTATCAATTAGATTTGGCGGTGAGTACAAGCATGCCAACCTGCAAAGAAAATAATGAACAAACCGATGAACTAAGCGTAAAAACAGGCGGACAATCCGAATCACATTTGCAAAAGCATTCAAAAAAACAGGATACAATCTTTCACCTCATCATAACCAAATCGCATGGTAAGATGGGGCAAGTACCGTTAAAATAAAGCATATTTTATTATTTGAGTACCTACCATGCCTACCCTCAAAGCCAACCCCGAGGGCAACGTCAGCAAAGTTGATACCAGCGATGCCCCTGAATGGAAAAGCGAGCATCCAAACACACCAACCAATCAGCTTGTGCCAGCGATGCCTATGAACCTGACTGCCCCTGGTGTCAACCTTGGGGCGTATATCAACACCGTGCACCAAATCCCTATTTTGACCACCGAGCAGGAGCAAGAACTTGCTCATCGCTATGTCGATGATGGCGATTTGGAAGCCGCACGCCTTTTGGTTATGTCGCATCTGCGATTTGTCATTCACATTGCTCGCAGTTATTCGGGTTATGGACTACCGCAAGCTGACCTTATTCAAGAGGGCAATTTGGGCTTGATGAAAGCGGTCAAACGTTTTGATCCCACTAAAGGCGTGCGACTTGTGTCGTTTGCCGTGCACTGGATCAAGGCGGAAATTCATGAATTTGTCATTCGTAACTGGCGAATTGTGAAAGTTGCGACCACCAAGGCTCACCGCAAGCTGTTTTTTAATTTGCGTAGCCTCAAGAAAACCAACAATCAGCTCACATTAGAGGAAGCCGATGCCATTGCCGAAGACTTGGGCGTGACCCGCAAGCAAGTGTTGGAAATGGAATCTCGCTTGACCTCGTACGATGCCTCGTTTGAGACGCAAACCACCGACGATGATGATGGACGCTATGCCCCGCAACTGTTTTTGGAAGATGGGGTCGATCCTGCCGAGTTGGTCGAAGATGCCGATTGGGAAGAGAACAATACCTCTGCCCTGATGACAGCGATGGACAGTTTGGACGATCGCTCACGCGACATTGTGGAACAGCGTTGGTTGTCTGAGCAAAAATCTACTTTGCATGAGCTTGCTGCCGTATATGACATTTCGGCAGAGCGGGTGCGTCAGATTGAAAAAAATGCGATGGAAAAGATTAAGGAAGCGATGAGCATCGATAGCGTTATCATTCCTTAATACCACTGTTAAAAAAAGTAAAATCTACTTTCCTTACTATGATGTTGCAAAAAACGCAGCGGGCTTAATTGAGTTAGCCATTGACTGTTTAACTTTATAAAGGAACAATGTGTTGAATTGGATTACCATTGCCAGTCTCAATCTAGCTATTGCCGTTGGGCTTGGGGCGTTTGGTGCTCATGGGCTAAAGAATATAGCATCACCTGAGCAATTGGCATGGTGGCACACGGGTACGCAATACTTTTTTTATCATGCCTTAGGTTTGCTTGTGGTAGGTTTGCTGATTAGACTTGGTTATGCCACTCAAACTACGGCTTGGTTGCTACAGTTCGGCATTATTTTATTTGCAGGCAGTTTGTTTGCCATGACGCTCGGGGCACCCCGTTGGTTTGGGGCAATTACACCGATAGGCGGGTTATTGTTTATAGCGGGATGGTTGTCGCTGGCATGGACGGCATGGCGGACGGTTTCGTAAATCCATATATTAGATAACTTAATATTCAATCACTGCACTAAAACCAATTTTCCTCTTTTGGATATTCTCCATTTCGCACCGCTTGATGAAACGTGGCGAATGCCCCTTTAATGCTCCCCTCAGAGTTTCGCTCATCGGTCAAAAAGTCATGCACAAAGCGAGGCGTGCGTCCTTCCACCACACCGAGCATGTCGGGCATCACTAAGACTTGCCCGTCCACGTCTGCCCCTGCCCCGATACCCATCACAGGTGCG
>JAAXIL010000185.1 GCA_012270355.1 Psychrobacter sp. | reverse complement strand
GCTGTGACGGTGAAAAGCAAATGCTCAGTCGTGAGGACGTGTTGGCTAAAGTAATCGGTCAGGTAAAGTACTTCATGAGCAAACTCAATCCAAAACAACATGAGGCAATGACCTACGTCGATGGACCTTTGCTGGTTTTGGCAGGGGCAGGCTCGGGCAAAACCTCAGTGATTACCCGTAAAATCGCTTACCTTATTGAACAGGTGGGCATGTCTGCCGAACGCATTACTGCCGTGACCTTTACCAACAAAGCCGCCCGAGAAATGAAAGCTCGGGTCAGTAAACTCTTGCCGAGCGAAAAAACTCGGGGCTTGACGGTATCAACCTTTCACCAATTTGGCTTGCAGTTTTTACGCTATGAATTGCTAAATACACCTCTCAAAGGCAATTTTTCCATCATGGACGCGGACGACAGCAAACGGCTTTTGATGGAACTGATGATGCGAGATAATTTGTCGGGAGCGGAAAGCCGAGAGCTGGTGGGCAAAGCCATGAAGTTTATTTCCGATTGGAAAAATGACCTCATCGAACCTGACAAAGCGGCAGACACTTTAACTGATCCTGAAGATCAAATTTTCGCCAATCTATACGCTCTCTATGAGCGTAATTTAAGAGCGTATAATGCGGTGGATTTTGATGACTTAATTGTCTTGCCTGCCAAAATTTTACGGGACAACGCCCAAGTACGTGACAAATGGCAAGCCCGCATTCGTTATCTGTTAGTCGATGAATATCAAGACACCAACACTGCTCAATATGAACTTGTTAAACTCATCGTTGGCGTGCAACCTCGCTTTACTGTGGTGGGCGATGATGACCAATCGATTTATGCGTGGCGAGGAGCAAAGCCTGAAAACATGGCATTGCTCAAAGAGGATTTTCCTAACCTTAAAGTAGTGAAACTCGAGCAAAATTACCGCTCAACCAACCGCATTTTGAATGCCGCCAACTCAGTCATCACCAATAATGAGCATTTATTTGAAAAGGCGTTGTGGTCGGACAAAGGCGAAGGCGAAAAAATCCGCATCATCAACTGCCGTAATGACGACGACGAAGCCGAGCGGATAGCGAAAGAAATCGTAACACACAAACTTCGCTTTGGTAATCAGTGGGAACAATATGCGGTGCTGTATCGCAGCAACTTCCAAGCTCGCATGCTAGAGGCTCAATTGCGTCAATTGCAAGTGCCCTACAAACTCTCGGGCGGTACGTCGTTTTTTGCCCGTAGCGAAATTCGGGACGTGATGAGCTATTTGCGACTCATTTTGAACCCCGAGGACGACAGTGCGTTTTTGCGGATCATTAACACGCCAAAACGTGGCATGGGTCCTGCCACGCTTGAAAAGTTGGGCAATTTTGCGGGTGAGCATAGCATTTCGCTCTTGGCATCGTGTACGCACGGTGGGTTAAGCCACGTGTTACCCAGTAAAGCTCATGGCACATTGAAAGAATTTGGCGAATTTATTGAACATTATACTCGTGAGCTGGATCAAGAGCCTGATCCTGTGCCCATTGTGAGGCAGATGATTGATGAAACAGGCTATATCGACTTTATCCGTAGCGACTCAAAAACACCCCAGCAAGAAAAAAACCGCATCGACAACATTGACACACTCTATACCAGTATCCAATCGCTGATTAACAAAGCCGAAGACGATGATGAACGCAGCATTGATGCGGTGATTCGTAAACTCGTTTTGCTGGACATGCTCGAGCAACAGCAGGAAGAAGAAAACACCAACAAAGTCAACCTCATGACCTTGCACGCTGCCAAAGGGCTTGAATTTGACTTTGTTTATATCATGGGGCTAGAGGAAGAATTGTTGCCGCACCGCAACTCTATCCTTGCCGATACGGTTGAGGAAGAGCGTCGCCTAATGTATGTGGGCATTACCCGTGCCAGACGAGAGCTGACGATGACGCTTGCCGCCCAACGTCGTGGCGGCGGTCAGATGAAAACCACATCGCAATCGCGATTTTTGGAAGAGTTGCCCGAATAACCTCTCGATTGGCCTGACAACGATAAAAAGAAAAACGCCCAACGTGACCCCGAAGCGGTGGCTGATGAGTATTTGGCAAATATTAAGGCGTTGTTGAAGTCAAAGAAATAGCGAGAACACCATGACCGACCTACTCGAAAAAGATGCCTCGCCTGAACGGTATGACCGTGCTGAAGACAAGCTGATTTATCTACAAAACCTCGTTGCCGACAATGACATGCCGACAATCGAAGCGTTTTTGGGTGAGCAATCCGAGTATGAGATTGCCAACTTGCTCGAGTCTTTTCCCAGTGATGACCGCCAACAAATTTGGCAAGTCGTGCCTACAGAGCTTAAAGGTGAGGTACTTGCCGAAGTTGAAGATGACATTCGCCCCTCACTCATGGAAAACATGCAGGCGGGCGAGATTGGCGTGCTTGCCGAAGACTTGGATGCCCAAGACATTGCCGAGATTTTGGACACTGTCGAGGAGACCGTGCGTGCCAAAGTCATGGCAAACCTCGACGACGAAGTACGGTTGCAAGTGGCTCACCTTGAGAGCTATGAAGATTGGGAAGTCGGGGATTATATGGACCCTGACACCATTCAGATTCAAAGCGACATCAGCCTCGCTCAAGTACAACGCTGGCTCAGACAAGACGATGACTTACTTGATGACCAAACGCAAGAGTTACTGGTGGTGGATAAAACCCTACAACTGATGGGGCTATTGTCGCTTGTGGATTTGATTAAGTATCCGCAAGATAGCTTGGTGGCGGATTATATCGACCCTGCCATCACCATCAACGACCGCATGGACATTCAAGATGCTGCCGCCGTGTTTCGCTCAGAGGACATCCGCTTTGCTCCCGTTGTGAATTCGTTTGGTGAGTTGGTCGGTCAGCTCAACGCTGAGGACATCATGGAAATTATCCAAGATGATGTGGACAGCACCATGAAACACTTGGCGGGGGTGAGCGACGACGAAGAATTATTTGCACCCATTTTACGCAGTGCGAAAAGCCGCAGCGTGTGGCTCGGCATTAACCTACTCACTGCCCTACTCGCTGCTGCTGTGATTGGGCAATTTGAAGCCGTATTGTCACAAGTGGTGGCACTCGCCGTACTCATGCCCGTAGTTGCCAGCATGGGCGGTATTGCGGGCTCGCAAACCTTAACGGTGGTTATTCGTGGTTTGGCGATGGGTCAGATTGGTGGCTCTAACCGTTGGTGGCTGTTTAATAAAGAGCTGTGGGTAGGCATGATTAACGGCATCATCTGGGCAATTGTGATGGCAGTCATCGCTCAACTTTGGTTTGATAATATGCAAATCAGCACGGTCATCGGTTGTTACATTGCCATCAACATGACCGCTGCCAATGTGTCAGGTATCGGCATTCCACTCATTCTAAAACGCATGAACATTGACCCTGCCCTATCCGCCTCGGTCATTCTCACTACTGTTACTGACATTGTGGGCTTTATGTCGTTCTTGGGGTTGGCAAGTTTGCTGATTTTGTGATAACTCAAAACCATTTATTACTTTTTATCGGAATAACCATCATGCAAACCGTTCAAGTCAAAATCCTAAATCCAAAAATCGGGCAAGACCCAAATTTTCCACTACCCACTCGAGCAACTGACGGCTCGGCAGGCATTGACCTTCGAGCTTGTATCGACGAAGCCGTTGCCATTAAAGCAGGCGAAACCATACTCATCGGTACGGGGCTTGCGGTATATATTGCTGACCCGAATTATGCAGGATTAATTTTGCCACGCTCGGGACTTGGGCATAAGCATGGCATTGTACTGGGTAATTTGGTGGGTTTGATTGATGCCGACTATCAAGGCGAACTAAAAATAAGCGTATGGAATCGCAGTGACACCGACTTTATTTTAGAGCCCGCCGAGCGATTAGCTCAATATGTCGTTGTGCCGATTGCTCGACCTGGATTTGCCATTGTTGATGAATTTGACGCACAAAGCGAGCGTGGGGCTGGTGGATTTGGGCATTCAGGACGGGTTTAACTGAATGTAGTTTTTATCTAATGACATATTATCTAGCTATTGAAGCCAGTCGCAACTTAACTCATTGTTGTCAAAACGCTCATTTAGCGATACGATGGTTATTTGTGCCACTTTTTTTAGTCCTGTTTTGAATCATGACGTGACCACGCCTAGCATTTCATCAAGTCTTTCGCAAAGCACTCATACATTTGCTGATCAGCGTTCGCTATTTAAAAAATATGACCTTCGGGGCAATCAAGCCCTATTTACGCCTAAATTTATTGCTTCACTCGCCTTTGCCTTTGCAGATTTATATGAAACCTGTGGGGCAAACACAGTGGTGGTGGGCTATGACGCAAGACATGCCAGCTTATCCAACGCTCAAAAAATTGCCGAGGCGGTAAAGGTGAAGCAAATCGCGGTGGTTTGGCTCGGATTAGTTCCAACCCCATTTATGGCGTTTTGGGCAGACCGTTTTGCAGGACAGGGCATCATTGCGACCGCCAGCCATTCGTCTAAAGATGTACTAGGCATCAAATGGCAAATCGCAGGCAAGTCGCCAACGCCTGAGCAAATTACCAGCCTTTTTCAGCATATTACCTGTTCCTCGCTTCGCTCGGTTGTGAACACATTTGCAAAGCCAAAAGCTCATACTTTCAACGCCCAGCCAGCGGACTTTTTCCCTGCTTACACCTCTGCCATTCAAAATGCTCTTGCTCAGTTGAGCCAACATTTATCCCCTTTTCCGTCGTCGCATCGCCCTTTACAAGTCGTTGTCGATTGTCTAAACGGGGCGACTGGCAGATTGGCACAATATGTATTGACCGAGTTTTCTGACTGGTTTCAGATTGTCGAGTTTATCAACGCCGAACCCGACGGCAGTTTTCCGTATGGCAACCCCGACCCAACTGAATCGGGTCGACTGGCGACATTAAGCCTAAAAGTTGTGAGCAACAACGCAGATTTGGGCATTGCGTTTGATGGCGACGGCGACCGATTGGCTGTGGTGGATAATGAAGGCAAGGTGCTTGCCCCCGATGTATTGTTGTATTTTTTGGCAAAAGTGGCTGTGGCGAGCGATACTCAAAGCCCGACCTCGAATACCAAAGACCACACGAAGCCGAAGGTACTATTCGATGTTAAATGCTCGCACCACTTGCCAACTCTGCTCGACGGATTGGGAGTGGCCTCAAGCATGGTGCAAACGGGCAGTAGCTTATTACGGCAAGCGGTGGCAAATGATGCCACTGTAATATTAGCGGGGGAACTGTCTGGGCATTATATTTTTAACGATGCGACCTCAAAAGCCAATGGATTGGCAGGGCATGACGATGCTCTTTATGCCAGCGTGCGATTGCTTCATTGGCTGGCATATCAGCAAACCAAAGACAAACAAACTCTTAGCGACCGAGTAAACCGCTTGCCGATGAGCGTGGCAACGGGCGATATTTATGTACCACTACCTACATCTGAGCCGACCGCATCGGGTCAATCCAATCAACCGATTTTGTCTGCGTTAAAGGGTTTGGGCAGTCGGTTGGTTGTCAATTCCAACGCTTTAAAAAACAAACTTGGCTTGCCTGCCGACTGCCGTGCGACGCTGATTGACGGCATTCGTCTAGATTTTGCTCAAGGATTCGGCATTATTCGCCCGTCTAACACCAGCCCGAGCCTGACCGTTCGCTTTGCAGGTAACACATTGAGCGATTTACAATGGGTGCAAGGTGTCTTTGTTAATTTGATGCGAGAGATTGATGCCGAGTTAGCCAAGCGAATAGCCCAAATCGAAGTGGGTTTTTAATCATGTCAAACTTCTCTTTTTATGATGTCCGCAATTTCGACACGTGGTTAAGTGAGCCGATCGGTAAAGTTAATCAATCCACGGTGCGTTCTCGTCATATGCAAGCCATGACAACCAACTGGCACCACCACGATGACAGTGATGAAATGTTCATTGTCGTATCAGGTCGCATTTGTATCGAAACTAATCAAGGTAAAGTTCATCTCAAAGAGGGTGAAAGCCACGTTGTTAATAAAGGCACATTGCATCGGGTGATTACTGATGGGTTTGTCAATATCATTGTGATAGACAATTTATAAACGTTATAATCTGCTTATAAGTTAATTAAAATTAAATGATTTGTTTTGAGAATCGCATGAATTCCACACCAAACCAACCTACCATTCCCTCAGACAATGAAATTCACAATGTTCGAGAATTTTTATTACAACTGCAAGCGGACATTTGTACCGCACTCGAAGCTCAAGAAACCGACGGCGGGGGCGATGCCAAGTTTGTACCCGATGACTGGATGCGACCCGAAGGCGGCGGTGGTCGCTCTTGCGTGTTATCTGGCGGTGAAGTCATCGAAAAAGCAGGGGTGATGTTCAGCCACATTCAAGTCAATAACCGGCCTGCTTCGGCTAGCGCCCGTGACCCCGACCTTGCAGGTCGCAAAGCCCCAGCGTTGGGAGTAGAACTTCTGGTACATCCCAAAAATCAGCACGTTCCCCCCAGTCCTGCCAATATGCTACTGTGTGTAGCCGAGCGAGAAGGTGAAAGCCCGATTTGGTGGTTTGGTGGTGGGTTTGATTTAACCCCATTTTATCCTGTAATGAGCGACTGCGTGCAATGGCATCAAGTCTGTCATGATTTGTGCCAGCCGTTTGGCGACGATGTTTATGCCGACTATAAAAAATGGTGTGATGAGTATTTCTATCTACGCCATCGAGATGAACAACGAGGCGTGGGCGGATTATTTTATGACGACTTAAATACCGACAGCCGAGGCTGGGGTTTTGCTAAGTGCTTCGATTTCATGCAAGCGGTGGGCAAGGGCTATCTAAATGCCATCATACCCATTTTTGACGCTCGAAAAAAAACGCCTTACACCGAAAACGAGCGAGCATTTCAGCTATATCGTCGAGGGCGTTATGTGGAATACAACTTAGTATATGACCGAGGCACACTGTTTGGCTTGCAAAGCAACGGACGCACCGAGTCAATCTTGGTGAGTATGCCACCGCTGGCGAGTTGGGAATATCGCTTTGAACCTAAAGTCGGCACGCCCGAATATGAGTTGACGAACTTTTATCTCAAACGACAAGATTGGTTAACCCTTGAATAACTATCAAATCATATAAACAAATAGCACCACTTGTACTAACTGCATCTTATGCTAATGTCATTGGGGTAGAATTAATTTTTGGGTTTAGGATGAGCTATTTGTATAAACTTTATCCCAACTTTTATTTTAACTATCAAAATAGGGTATGTTTAGAATTGAACCATGGCTCTGACAGAGACTATTTGTGAATTCTAAACAGACCCTAATCTAATAAAGTGACTCCGCCCGTTTGCAAACTGTAT
>JAAXIL010000125.1 GCA_012270355.1 Psychrobacter sp. | reverse complement strand
CCATTCCGCATCACCGCTGAGCACATAGTCAAGGGCGGTTTGTGAAGTTCCTGCAACCTCTTGAGCCATGTGAGCGATGTGCCAGCCATCGGGCATCGTCACCGAACCGCTGTCCACGTCGTGTTTGCCAAGTAAGACAGCAAATAACGTCGATTTGCCCGTGCCATTGTTGCCCGTCACGCCCACTTTTTGGCTTGGGTGAATTTGTAAGCTGGCGTTTTGGAATAAGATGCGTCCGTCACGGCGAACGGTGAGGTTTTGAAAATCAATCATGATGGATGAAGGCTTTTGTTAATTAGGTTTTTGGATAGTAGATAAATGGGTTGTTGGATAAATGCTTGGTGAGATAAGCTATCTGTCAAATAGCTTGCTTAAAAAAGCTTGTTAAAACCTAAAAGGGTTTTGATATTGAAATTATTGTAGAGGTCGGCATAATAAAGACAATAACCATAACCAAACATTTTGCCCCAAATTAGGCAGAGGATACCATGAACGCCAGTCCAAATATCACCTTAACCGACAGTGCCGCCAACAAAGTCCGTAAACTTCGTGTGGAAGAGGGCGATGATTCGCTCATGCTACGGGTGTATGTCACTGGGGGCGGTTGCTCGGGGTTTTCGTATGGCTTTAATTTTGCAGAAGACATGAGCGAGGATGATGCCAGCTTTGCCAATGACGACGTGAATTTGCTTGTGGATGCGATGAGTTATCAGTATTTGCAAGGCTCAACGGTGGATTATATCGAAGGGTTGGAAGGCTCACGCTTCATTGTTGAAAACCCGAATGCCACCACGACTTGTGGCTGTGGCTCTTCGTTCTCGATTTAGGGATTTAGGGCGGCTGTGATTTGCCGTGCTTAGAGTTAAGTGTATTTTTTAGAAAAATGAGTGACTGGTGAAGGCTGTAAGTCATGAATGACGCTATGACTTATTTGTTTCCGTTTCTTGCATGCTCAGTCATCACAAACCACTTTCACCAACTCATCGTCTGTCTTAAGTGGTTGCCAATTCGCCTGCTTCAGCACCGCTTGCAGTTCAGCCCCCGTGAGTTTGCCTGCCTGATTTGCCAACGCAGGGTTGCTCACCATGGCAGGCGTGTCGCAATCCACGAGTTGTGGCACGATTTTGGTACTGACCCGACGCTCAAACAAATACAGATTGATCTGTTTAATGGTTGGTTGCGTTGATAGGACTTTACCTTCATCCACCGCCATCATCCTTACCACTTGTGGTCGCACATAGCTCCAAGGGCGATACCAAATCTCGCCTTCTACCATTTTCACCACTTTGAGATTATCGCCTCGAGTGCTAAGTTGTTGGTCTTGCCAGTGGTATTCTTGATAAATTTGAAATCCAAGCATTCCAAGCCCTGCAAAAATCGGGATTAGCCACTTTGGAGCAGGTTTGCCCATCAAGTTGCTGAAATGGCGGATAATTAATGCAATGCCTGCCATGACAAATACCGCGCCGAAGGTGGCGATAAATTCATAAATCATAACAAGTCTTAGTGGTAATTATCAGAATGTTGCAGACTGCATAAAAAATCACCCACAGTATGCCTATGAGTGATTCGTATTGCTAATAAAATTTTGGCTCAAGGTTTAGTGGTCAATCGCACCGCCAGCCCCTCGAGGATACCGCACGCTTTCCACCAACTCTTGAATTTCGGCAGGGGGTGGGGTAGTCATCGACGACACTACAAATGCCGTGATGAAGTTAATGAGAGCACCAACCGCACCGAACGACAAGGGTGAAATGCCAAGCAACCAGTTGGCTTCGTTGTCAGGCAACATCGCCGTGCCCGAAACAAAGAACCAACCTTTATACATGAAGATATACACCAGCGTGGTAATCAAACCTGCAAGCATCCCAGCTACTGCCCCATGATTGTTGATGCGTTTTGAGAAAATACCCATCATCAGTGCGGGGAATAGGGATGCCGCCGCAATCCCAAAGGCGAGAGCAACCACCTGTGCCGCAAACCCAGGGGGATTTAACCCTAACCAAGTGGCAATCACAATCGCCACACCCATCGTGATTCGGGCAATTCTGAGTTCTTCTTTATCGGTAATTTCAGGCTTAAATTGACGCTTAAACAAGTCATGGCTAACCGCTGAGGAAATCGCCAGTAGCAGACCTGCTGCCGTGGACAATGCTGCCGCCAAACCACCTGCTGCAATCAAACCAATTACCCAAGGTGGCAATTCCGCAATCTCGGGATTTGCGAGTACCATGATGTCACGGTTCACATCCAACTCATTACCTTGAAAGCCTTGAGCAGTAAATTTACCATCCAAAATGGCATCTTGTTTCACTTGAGCTTCACTGACCGCTGTCCCTGCCGCAGCCACGTCGCTACCGTCTGCTTCAGCTGTGTTCAAGGCAATTTGAGCCGCACCTAAGCCGCCATCGTTATACATCTGAATGCGACCATCGTTATTTAGGTCATTAAAGGTAATCAGACCTGTATCTTCCCAAGTCCGCATCCACGTAGGACGTTGATCATATTGTAAAGCAGGGGCTTCGATACCTTCAGGATACACGGTATCAATCAGGTTTAAACGAGCCATTGACCCGACCGCAGGGGCGGTAAAGTAGAGTAGGGCGATACAAACCAACGCCCATCCTGCCGACCAACGGGCATCGGCAACTTTTGGCACGGTAAAAAAGCGAATGATAACGTGGGGCAAACCTGCCGTACCAATCATCAGTGTTAGGGTAAACAGCACCATGTTAAGCTTATTCGGCACGTCTGCTGTATATGACTCAAACCCTAGGTCGGTCACCACTTGGTCAAGTTTGGTCAATAACGGCAAACCAGATTCCGTATGTGTTGAGAACATCCCCAAGCCTGGAATGGGGTTGCCCGTCAGTTCTAACGAGATGAACACGGCAGGGATGGTATAGGCAATAATCAAAACAACATACTGGGCTACCTGCGTGTAGGTAATCCCTTTCATGCCGCCCAAAACAGCATAGAAGAACACCACAAAAGCCGCAATGATTAGCCCTGTGGTGTTGTCCACCTCCAAGAAGCGAGAGAACGCCACGCCCGCACCCGTCATCTGTCCGATAACATAAGTGGTTGAAGCAATAATCAAACACGCCACCGCCACTAAAGCCGCCGTTTTGGAATAAAAACGATCGCCAATAAAGTCGGGCACGGTAAATTTGCCAAACTTACGCAAATAGGGGGCAAGTAACATGGCGAGTAGCACGTAACCACCTGTCCACCCCATCAGATATGAGGACGCACCGTAGCCACCAAACGCCAGCAAACCTGCCATCGAAATAAACGAGGCAGCACTCATCCAGTCCGCCCCCGTTGACATACCGTTAACGACAGGATGCACACCACCACCAGCAACATAAAAGTCTTTGGTAGAGCCTGCTCGTGCCCAAATGGCAATGCCGAAATACAGCAAAAACGACAGACCAACGAAGATAATGTTAATTAGAAACTGACTCATGTCATCACTCCTCGTCTAAGCCGTATTTTTTATCGAGCTGATTCATCCGCCAAGCGTAAAAGAAAATCAGCACGATAAAGGTGGCAATTGAGCCTTGCTGGGCAAACCAAAATCCGAGGTCAGTGCCACCGACGTAGATGCCAGAGAGCAGGGGACGAAAAAGAATGGCACAGCCAAAGGACACAAAAGCCCAGACTGCAAGACACATGAGGATAAGACGCACGTTGGCTTTCCAATAGCCTGCTGCATCACGATGCGGTTGCATAGACAAACTCCTTTTTGTCTGAACGTCAAAAGACGTGATTAAGTTGTAGGGTACAAACTAAATAACACCAGCAAAATGGAAGATAAACGGCAGATTATTAAGAATTTTGCGTAATCCAACACGTCTGTAACGCTAGTGTAAGGTGAATTAAGTTTACAGTTGTTGTCTGACGATAGCAAGCCATGCAGGATAATAAACTTAAAAAAAGTTATCTAGGCATAAACTAATGATTATAGGAAAAGTAAGGAAAAAATCTGAATGAACGAATTTTGTTCTAAATAGTTTCGTGTGACTGATTAAATGATTCAAGGGTAATGTATGACGTAATGAAGTCAGCCCTTTGCCGTTTGGTAATTTTTCCAGCTTAACCTTACCCTGCTTAATCTGTTTGGCATAACGTACGGTGGGGTCGGTGCTAATGAGACGTTTAAGGTTTGATAATTGTTTCATCATTTCGAACCCTACTTCATCTCTTCGCTTTCCAAATTCTCAGGCAAAATGGATTCGCTTTTCGGGGTTGGCGGATTTTGATACATGAATACGCTCACCTTGCCAGACTGCTCAAAATACGCCGCTTCGACCTCGGATAAATACTGCACGCCGTTTTGGCGAAGTAGCATATACACCTCGTTGATGTCGATGTCGTCTTGTTCGATGTTGTCTTCTAATAATTTGCCATCTTCCACCAGTTTGACCACTGACGGCTGCATCTTTTTGCGAAAAAACTCAAATTTGATGGAAAAATATACATACAGATTATGCATGGCGGCGACCACGGTGATGACGATGATGGCGACCGACAGCGGAATGGTGGGATAAAACAGCGAATCGCCCACCGCACTGCCCAATGCGGTCACGAGCAATAAATCAGAGCTACCAATTTGTGTGACTGCCCGTTTGCCAATCCAGCGAATCATCAAAATGGTGTAGGCCATGATGATGGCAACACGGATGGTGATTTCCAAAAAAATCATCCAGCTATAATCACCAAATAAGATACGGTGTAAATCAAAGGTATATTTTGCGGCTTCTTCCATGTGAGTCCTATTGAAAAATTTAAGTAGTAGTTAGGGATGACCGATAACGATAGAGACTACTAAGCAAAAGTGTTTACAAGCCACTGCTTAAAATTTTGATAACTGGGTTGGGTGTTGTCCAATAGTTTGCCGATGGGCTTTTTATCTTCAGGTTTAAGGCAATAGCTTAAATCTTGGCTGGGTTTGGGCTGGATGGCAAGCCATGTGAAAATCAAGGCTTTGTCGATAACATGAGGTTTAAAGTGACCTTCATCAAATGAGTTTATAAACGCCTCTTCTAGTTGCCAGTTCGCAAGCTGACTGGCATCAATATTTTGCTTTATCCATGATTCAAAATAGCCTTCATTTTGGTTGTCTGGCATCAGCCATACGCCAATAGGATATTCAAATTCATCATTCTCAAAAAATATACCTTTATCATCATTTGTTTGCTGACGTAAACTAAAGTCATGGGAGTTTAACTTTTGGGACAACTGGTCTAAGTTTTGTTGTTTGATGGGCATGCGACTACTTTCTCGGAAGTCCATATCAACTAAAATGCCCAATCTTTCGATTGAGCCGTCTGCCAAAGACTTAAGGATATTTTCTAACACATTGAAAACTGCACCTTTGGTGGTATAGGTTTGTGCAGGGTCAATATCCACTGGCGTAACTGGCTGAACTTTTAGATTTAAATGCAGACGTTCTCTTTGTAAAAAGCGTTTAACAAATAGTTTGTCTGCTTCGCCTTCAACAATCAGCAAATTTTTAATATTTTGACTGGGCATTAGCGGACTTCCATTTGCATTTTGGTCATGTTGTATAGCTCATCTTCATCAAACTCAGTGGCAATAACCTTGCCATATTCTGACTTTCGCACGCTACGCCCCAATCGGAACAGCACGCCATCCAACTCGCTTTTTCTTGCAACCTCAGCAAAACTTTCGATACAGTCCCAACTATGCGTGGTGGCAAAGACCTGAATGTTAAACTCTTCAGCAAGTTTGAACACCAACCGCCACACGTCAGGTTGCACGCTGTAATGCAAGCCGTTTTCAAACTCATCAATGAGTAAAAATCCGTCTTTGGCTTTTAATACTTTTAAAATGATTTGTAATAAGCGGAAAATACCATCGCCCATTTGGTGGAGGGGAGTTCTTTGTTTTGAGTTTGCTAACCTAACATATGGCACACGTTGGTCGTTCTCATTGAGAAAAGCTAAATCTATAATATTAGGCTCGATAATTTTTAGCATCTGTAGAGCTATATCTTCAGCTTCAGTAAGTAGAAATTGTTCCCATTCTGCTGATAGGCTTTCTATATTTAAAGTATTAGTATCTATATACTCACAATTAAAGAAATTGGTGTGAATTTTTTTGCTTTTACTCTGATACATAAAGTTATTTTGTAATATTTTTAGATGTTTTAATTCACGACTACTAATGACCTTTAAATCATCTACATCGTAAATAAACTCATTACTATCCTCTGCAGGCAACTCTAAAATATCAGACATTCTAAATCTTATATAATCATTGTTATTGCCCAGATAAACTTCAGAGTAAAAGGAGGAGCTATTGAATAATGATTTAAAAGATATATCGTTTTCAAAGCTCTTATAGTTATGTTGGTGTCTGCCAATTTCTCTATTTTGAGTTATTCTACTTACGACTTTCTTATCAAACCCACTCGCCAGCAATGCCAACGCCTCAAGCACTGTGCTTTTACCCGAATTGTTCTTTCCTACAATCAGGTTAACGTGTCCCAATTTTTTTACATGAATGTCTTCGAGTACCCGAAAGTTTTTGATGGTCAGTGAGTCTAAGTGCATGGCTTGCTCGTTATGATGGTGGTTAATGGTTAATCATTACTATTTTAAACCGATACTTCTGATTGTAGGCACAAACCCCTCTACAATCTACCCAATCTGCGTTAAAATCCTTAACCATTCAAATTTTTAATCATTCCATCACTCTACGATAAGACGACACCATGACCGTATCCAATCAAAACGCCCAATCTATCCAACACGCCCTGACCCAATTTGAAAACGCCTATAGCCCCAAAGACATCGAACAGGGCATGTATCAAGGCTGGGAAGAAGCAGGCTATTTTGCCCCGACCTATGCCAGTGAGCAGTCATTTTCCATCGCCTTGCCCCCGCCCAACGTCACAGGCTCACTGCACATGGGGCACGGCTTTAACAACGCCATCATGGACGCACTCACCCGCTATCACCGCATGCAGGGCGACAACACCCTATGGCAACCAGGCACCGACCACGCAGGCATCGCTACCCAAATGGTGGTGGAGCGTCGCCTAAATGCCGAGGGCATCAAACGCACCGACATGAGCCGAGAAGACTTTATCGACAAAGTATGGGAGTGGAAAGCCGAATCAGGGGGCAACATCACCCGCCAAATCCGCCGTTTGGGCAGTTCGGTGGACTGGTCACGAGAACGCTTTACCATGGATAAGGGGCTATCGAATGCGGTCAAAGAAGTGTTTGTGCGGTTGTATGATGATGGCCTGATTTATCGGGGCTTACTGCGGGTTAACTGGGATCAGAAATTCGAATCAGCGTTGTCTGCAGTTGAGGGGGAAATCGATGCTGAAA